>JAFLJP010000130.1 GCA_022712945.1 Gammaproteobacteria bacterium
ATTAATTCTGGGCGTAGCAGATTGAATCCCAAATTCGTTGCAGCCAGGCGCGAATTGCAAGCAATAGCGGGACTATTGCTAAAATTCGCAACGCCGATGCGGCGGATTTGGGGTTTAAGGTGTGCGTTCATGAATTAATAGGGGTGCCCACGTGATAGACTGCTGCTTTTATTGTTCGATGTAAGTGACGTTATGAACCAGGAAATTCCCGATTTTGAAAATGTTAATGAGGCGTTGCTGCGGCTGAATGCCGACATTGATGCGGCAGAGCTGCACGGTACGCTCAGTGGCCTACTCTGTGTGATGGGCAATAATGCCAGTAAGCACCTTGACCAGCTGATCCCCCGGGGGGCAAAAGGTGATGCGCTGGATGCTGAGGCTTACAAGCGGGTGATTGGCTGTCCGGTGCAGATTTTAGGCGCGTTAAATGACCCTGAGTTTGGTTATGACCTGCTGTTGCCCGATGACGATGAAGGGCTTGATGTGCGAACCCAGGCGATGGCGGAGTGGAGTCATGGTTTTTTGTCGGGGTTGGCGATTGCCGGTATTGAAGATTTTGCCAAGCTACCCAAAGAGGCGAGTGAGTTTTGTCAGGATCTGAGTGACATTTCCCGTGCCGGGTTGAGTGATATGACGCTGGGGGAGGCGGATGAAGTCGCTTACGAAGAGCTGGTTGAGTATCTGCGGGTCGGTGTATTGCTGATGTATGAACTGCTCAATCCGAGCCGCTCTGAATCACCCGTGGCGCAGGTGCATTGATGATGAATGCCCGCGAGTTCCCCAAGCGCCGTAAAGAGCTGATGCGCATGATGGGTAAGGATACCATTGCGATTCTGCCGACGGCAAAAGAGAAGGTACGCAATCGTGATGCCGAATACCCTTTTCGGACAGACAGTGATTTCTACTATCTGACCGGTTTCCCGGAGCCGGAAGCGCTGATGGTGCTGCTGCCGGGGCGGGAAAATGGTGAGTTTATCCTCTTTTGTCGCGAGAGGGATGCCGAAAAAGAGACCTGGCATGGTCGACGGGCGGGCATTGAGGGGGCGTGTGAGATCTACGGTGCAGATGATGCGTTCCCGATTGAGGATTTGGGCGATATTCTGCCGGGATTGATCGAAAGCTGTGACCGGGTCTTCTACACTCTGGGTAATGAGAGCGAGTCTGATCAAAAGATTACCGGCATGGTTCACACGCTGCGTGCTCAAGCCCGCTCTGGCAAGCACACCCCACACGAATTTGTTGCTTTAGAACACCTGCTGCATGATATGCGCCTCTATAAAAGCCGCAGTGAATTGAAGGTGATGCGTGAAGCGGCCCACATCTCTGCTGCTGCCCACGTCAAGGCGATGCAAGCGTGCAAACCGGGGGTGATGGAGTACCAGCTGGAGGCTGAGTTTCTCTATGCCTTCCGTCGCGCAAATGGTCATCCCGCTTACAGCACGATTGTAGGAGGCGGTGATAACGGCTGTATTTTGCACTACACCGAAAACAGCGGCGTGTTAAAGGATGGTGATCTGGTGTTGATTGATGCGGGGGCCGAGATTGATAATTACGCCGCTGACATTACCCGCACTTTTCCGGTTAATGGCCGCTTCTCTGAAGCGCAACGGGCGCTCTATCAACTGGTGCTGGATGCCCAATATGCGGCAATCGAGCAGGTGCAGCCGGGCAACCACTGGAATGACCCCCACGAAGCGACGGTTAAGGTATTAACCGAAGGGCTGGTGGCACTGGGCTTGCTGAAAGGCTCGGTGGCAGAGCTGATTGAAGAGCAGGCGTATCGCCGCTTTTACATGCACCGCACCGGCCATTGGCTGGGGCTTGATGTGCACGATGTGGGTGATTACAAAGTGGGTGACGAGTGGCGGGTGCTGGAGCCGGGCATGGTGCTGACCATAGAGCCGGGGCTCTATATGGGCGCTGAGAAAGATATTCCTAAACGGTTTCGTAATATCGGCATTCGTATTGAAGACGATGTGGTGGTCACCAAAGAGGGGCATGAGGTGATGACAGACGGCGTACCAAAAGAGATTGCGGCAATAGAGCAGCTGATGGCGGGGTGATATGAGCAGCACAACAAGCGTTGATCTACTGATTATCGGTGGCGGCATGGTGGGGGCAAGCCTCGCCTGTGCGCTTAAGGATAAACCGCTCACCATCGCCATCGTTGAGGCGGTGCCGCTGCACTCAGCAGAGCAACCCAGTTATGACGATCGCGCCATCGCACTGGCTTACGGCAGTCAGCGTATTTTTCAGGGGGTCGGACTTTGGCCACAAATGAAACCTCACGCAACAGCCATCAAAAAAATCCACATCTCTGACCGAGGCCACTTTGGCATCACCCGTCTCGACCACCAGAGAGAGGGGGTTGAGGCGCTTGGGCAGGTGATGGCCGGGCGTGATATTGGTAATGTGTTGGCAGAACAGTTGGCAAATCAGGCCAATGTTGAACTGCTGACTCCGGCCACCCTGAGCCAGATTCGTTATATCGACAACGGTATTCAGGCCCAGGTTATGCAAAATAAGCAAGTGCTTACTATCAATGCAAAGCTGATGGTAGCCGCTGATGGTGGCCACTCAAGCGTGCGTCAGTTGCTCGGTATCGACAGCGACAGCAAGAGCTATCAACAGAGTGCAATCATCGCCAATATTACCCCCAGCCGCCCCCACAACCACGTCGCCTACGAACGCTTTACCGATTCGGGGCCGCTGGCGCTGTTACCGATGAGTGACAACCGCTGCTCACTGGTCTGGACACAGTGGCAGCAGGATGTGGAGGAGGTGATGTCGCTGAATAACCAGGCTTTTTTAGAGCGCCTGCAATCCCGCTTTGGTTATCGTCTGGGCAGATTAAAACAGGTGGGAAAACGCACTGCCTACCCACTGCGTCTGATGCAGGCCAAAGAGCAGATTCGCCCACGGCTGGCGGTTATCGGCAATGCCGCCCATGCGATTCACCCGATTGCCGGGCAGGGTTTTAATCTCGGCATTCGTGATGTCTCGGCACTGGCGGAGTGTGTGAGTGATGCGCTAGCAAATGAACAGGATATTGGCAGCTTGAGCACACTACAGTGCTATGCCGAATGGCGGCATCAAGACCACAGCGAGGTGATTCGTTTGACCGATGGTCTGGTACGTCTATTTAGCCATTCAGACAAACTGCTCACCCTTGGTCGAAATATCGGCTTAACAGCGGTGGAGAAGTTACCC
This sequence comes from Gammaproteobacteria bacterium, assembly GCA_022712945.1. Taxonomy (GTDB): domain Bacteria; phylum Pseudomonadota; class Gammaproteobacteria; order RBG-16-57-12; family RBG-16-57-12; genus JAFLJP01. Next base: position 3,211 of record JAFLJP010000130.1, read on the forward strand.
CCACTAAAACATCTGCTGAGTCGTCAAGCGATGGGCCTGCGGGGTCGCCAGCCACGGCTCAACAGAGGGTTACCGTTATGAGCACAGAAAACAGCTTCGATCTGATTATTGTGGGCGGTGGTATGGTGGGTGCGGCGATGGCCTGTGCCATGGGCGAACGTGGTTTTAACGTGGCGCTGGTTGAAGGGCGACAGCCTGATCTTGATTGGCCAAAGCCCGATTATGACAATCGCGTCAGTGCTATCACCCGCGCCTCACAATATGTGTTTGAAAACCTCAATGCGTGGGAATACATGGTCGAACGCCGTGTCTGCCCCTATCGCAAAATGGTGGTGTGGGACAGCACCGGCAGTGGCCATATTCAGTTTGATAGCGCCGAGATTGCCGAGCCGGATCTGGGGCATATTATCGAAAATAGTGTCATTCAGGCAGGTCTATGGCAGCGGTTGAAACAGTTGCCGAGCGTGCACTGTTTCTCTCCCGCAACACCGCAGCAGCTACAGATTACCCAGCAGCAGGCCTGTTTAACACTGGACGATGGCCAAGTGCTGGCGGGGGCGCTGATTGTCGGGGCGGACGGTGGTCGTTCGTGGGTACGCCAGCAGATGGGCTTTGAGAGCAAGGGGTGGTCCTATCAACAAGATGCGCTGGTGGCCACCATTACCCATGAGCGGGATCATCAAGCGTGCTGCTGGCAGCGCTTTGCCGCCGACGGCCCACTGGCCTTTTTGCCGCTGGATGAAAAGACCTGCTCCATTGTCTGGTCTACTTCGCCAGAGCACGCCAAACAGTTGCTAGCACTGGATGATGCTGAGTTTCTTAAGGCACTGCAACTGAGCTTTGGTGATGATTTAGGGCGCATGCTCACCGTGGGTGAGCGGGCAGCGTTTCCGCTACGACTGGCTCACACTATTCAATACAGTAGCTTGCGGCTGGCATTGATTGGTGATGCCGCACACTCCATTCACCCGCTGGCAGGTCAGGGGGTTAATCTGGGGCTGGGGGATATGAGTGCACTGGTGGATGCGCTGCTGGCAGCAAAAACACGCGGCGAAGATATTGGTGACCGTGCGGTACTGCGGCGTTATGAGCGGGCACGCAAGGCGGATAATATCTTGATGCTGGGGGCGATGGATGGCTTTAAACGGCTGTTCAGCAATGATCAACCGGTTCTGCGTTTCGCCCGCAACCTCGGCCTGAACCTCACCGACAAAATTTCACCGGTCAAACAGCTCTTTATGCAGCAGGCGCTGGGTTCGGCCAGTAACCGGGGTTCGTTGGCAAAGCCACCTCATCTTTAGCACGTGTTTAGGTAAGAAAAAATATGACGGCGTTAAGTGTCAACATCAACAAGATCGCGTTACTGCGAAATTCCAGAGGACGTGACTTCCCCAATCTGGTTGAATTTTCAAAAAAACTGATCTCACTGGGTGTGGATGGCATTACCGTTCATCCAAGAGAAGATGAGCGCCATATCACCAAAAAAGATGCTGTTGAATTGGGGCGGTTGTTGTCGGGAAATCCAGCGGTTGAGTTCAATGTCGAGGGTTATCCATCCGAAGCGTTTCTAACCCTGGTTGAGCAGATCAAACCGGCACAATGCACTTTGGTACCTGATAGCCCGCAGCAATTAACTTCTGACCATGGATGGGATTTAGAAACAGAGGGTGAGTTTGTGCGCGATGTTTGCGTGCGACTGAACAGGGCCGGTATCAGAAGCGCTATTTTTATTGATCCGGAGATTAACCAGATAAAGCGGGTGCCCGATACAAAAGCGGCAAGAGTCGAGCTTTATACTGAAAGATATGCTGCAACCTTTAATACTCCAAGCCATGAAGAGGTGTTTGAGCGCTATAAAGCGGCGGCATGCGAGGCCCAACGACTGGGGATAGGGGTTAACGCCGGGCATGACCTGGATCTACATAACCTGCCAAAATTTCTAACCATCAGTGATGTTTTGGAGGTCTCCATTGGCCATGTACTGACCATTGAATGTATTGAACAGGGCATGGCGAGTGTTATTGGGCGATATTTGGAAATATGTGCCTCTTCAGGAAGATCACGAACTTGAAACATGCAAGATATTTAGAATCATCCTTTTATATTGATTGGAAAGCGAGGGAGATTCGTGCGCTGGCCAGATTATTATCGACAGGTCTCTCTTTTGAAGAAGATATTGCGAAAAGTTGTTTTGAATGGGTGCGAGACAACATCAAGCACAGTGCAGATTATAAATTGAACCCAGTAACGTGCAAAGCATCCGACGTATTAAGCCACAAAACGGGATATTGCTACGCTAAAAGCCATCTGTTAGCCGCCTTGCTGCGGGCCAATGGGATTCCAGCGGGTTTAAGTTATCAGCGGCTCAGTGTCAATGATGATGGTGCACCTTACAGTTTGCATGGTCTCAATGCCGTTTTTCTTAAAAATTATGGCTGGTATCGCATTGATGCTCGTGGAAATAGAGAAAGTATAAATGCTCAATTTACACCGCCCTATGAGCAATTGGCATTTTCAATCAATTCAGAGAATGAAACTGATCTCCCTGAAATTTGGCATGAGCCACTATCCGTCGTCGTTTCTGTATTGGAAAGGTATAAAACCTATGCAGCGGTTTACAATAACCTTCCTGATGTCGAATTGGTGCTGCAAAAATAGAGGGGGATGATCAGAGGCTACTCACTGGATTGTCGGGTTCTACACTCTGACTGCTCATCTGCTCACGAAAATCAGCCAGCCCCTGTTGTATCAGTTGATAGGTCTGGTCTATACCATCAGCGACGCCGCCTTCCAGTACGTGCAAGCTCTCTAAAATATCACGCGCTTCATCAAAGCCTTTCTGTATTGCTCCACCCATTAAATCGATAAAGCCATCCAGCGCCTCATCACCTGTCAGTTCCGGGTTGTTCTCCTGATAGTTTGGTAGGAAGCTGGTGGCAAAGCTGACGATGCGCTCGGCGGTTGCTTCGGGGCTGAAGTCTATGCCGCTTTCGTAGGCGTTTTGAATCGCATTTTCGCCCAGCTCGGGAGCAAGCATCTCATTCAGATTTTCAATCGCGCTTTTATAGAGCAGCGACAGCGGTTGGTCTTTAACTCCTAACTGCGCTTCGGATGCCTGTAAAATCGCGATGTTCATCGAGGTTTTGGTCTGTTTGGCGATGGCCGCCTGGCTAAATGGCTCGGTTTTATCGTGTTTAGTTTGCTGAATATCTGCTTGGGCGGTGGGGCTTTGAAGGGGTGGAATTGCCATGGCCTTGCTCCTGGGTGCGGTATCTGCTGAGTATAGTAGCGTCCAGGCAGGGAGCAAAGATTAGGGCCATCGATATTAGGGATGTAGAAGAAGTTAAAGTACCGTTATTACGCCGAATTTTTGTTCACCCTATCTAGGCCGGTATTAGGCGCATAGTAAGCTACGCAACGAATACCGGCCTAGATAGGGTGGGAAAAAAGACAAGTAAGCGCGGTATTTTAATAAAGTCTACATCCCTTATGTGCCAATGGGGCAATCACCGGCTGAAGCCTCGGCCTCCAAAGCCTTTCGGGTTAAAGGGAGGTCGAGGCTTTAGCCGGTTTGTCCAATTAGTCGGTCAGTGTGATTGGTAGGCTTCTTTATTTGCGTTGTACTCACCCACCATGACATCAATTGCGGTCTGATCGTATTCACGCAGGCCACTCAGTACCATGCTTTTGCTACCACTGCCGACAATGTCACCGTTTTCGAACACATTAAATGCCAGTGTGACTTTGCCCCGTTTACCCTTTACCGCCAGTGTTGCGCCGCTGGATTTTAATGATGGGTTGTTGATGTTGAGTCTATTCATGCTGATTGACATGCTTTCATAGATCACCATTGGGCGGGCGGGGTTGATCATCACGCCATGCTCTTTCATCAGCGGTATCAATATGTGAGGAAATGCTTGTCCTGAAAATGCAACATAGCGTTTGATCAGCTGTTCGATCAGCTGTGGATCCTTATTGGTATCCCCTGAACGTTGAATGGTTAAATACTCTTTTTCAGCAGTGTCTTTAATAATCAGCTGGTCAGTTTCATCCGGCAGGACGAGTCGCTTGCTGTCATCCACCATGCCCGAGAAGGTGAAGCACATCTGCTGGCTGATACCATATTTGTGTAACACCAGTGAAAAGAGCAGGTCACCCGGCACACAAAACCGTTTTGAGGTTTCATCGTGAAGAGGATTGAAGTCGCCCGCTACCTGTTTAGCAAAGGTGCTGCCCTGTTGACGGGTGAAGTGAATGCTTGATTCATCTTCAATAAAAAAATTCTCTAAAAACATCAAATAAGTACCGTTGTGTGGTGCTGTCGTAGTTCAGCGGGGTGTTGAAAAGAGGGACTACTTTGTTCTCAGTGGTTCAAACAGGTATTCAAGCCCATTGATTTTTATCTCATGGACAATGCCCAGCAGTTCGCCTAGTTCGCCTTTTGGAAACCCTTTGTTGGCGAACCATACCACATAAGGCTCAGGCAAATCGATGAGTAGCGTATTGGCATATTTGCCAAACGGCATTCGATAGCGGGCCAGTTTCAGCATCAGTTGTGGGTCGTTGATCGGGGGATTAGTGGGGTTGTTCATGGGTTTATGCTCTCTGCGCAAGGCAATAAAAAACCCGCCAGGGGACGGGTTTTTTGCTCATCAAAAGATGAGTGCTTACTTAACAGCGCAAGCGGTCTCTTCAACGATAAGACCGGCTTCTACCGCATCAATCGCTTTCTGGTCATGCTCGTTAGCCGGGCAGCCACAGCTGTAACCATCTTTAGTTGCGTGCATGCGGGCTTGTTCGATGTGCCATTGGGCAACTTTTAAATGTTGATCAACATTCATGACAATATACCTTTTATAGAGTTAGACGAAGTGTTAATTCTTGAGTTTTTAACTCAGGATAAGCAATTTACCACAAACCAAAGGGAATGATAAGAGATTGACCCGTCAATATAAAGGGGTTGATGTACTCGTTTCTGCCAAGCAGATATTAATCGGCGGATCTTTGTGGTTTCATGTAGCTATATTAATTTTTTGGTATTGAGCCGGTGAGTCAGCAAAGTGAGGTTCTTCAGCATACCCAAAATTGGGTGTGGCAGGTGATCGTTAAATTAAACTTTTGCCCCTTTGCCAAGCCGGTGGTGGAGAGTGGGGGCATTCATTACCACCTTGCTGAAGCCAGTGAGTTGGAAGAGGCACTGCATGTTCTGGTTGAGCAGTGTGAATACCTGGATGATCATCATGAAATTGAGACCGTGTTGGTGGTTTACCCCCATGGTTTTGATACGTTTGATGATTTTTTGGATTTAGTTGATCTGGCTAATCAACTGCTGGTGGCTCAAGATTATGAAGGGGTTTACCAACTGGCCAACTTTCATCCAGACTACTGCTTTGATGGTGAGCTGCCCTCGGATCCGGCCAATTACACCAACCGCTCGCCTTACCCGATGCTGCACATTATTCGCGAGTCCAGCTTGGAAAAGGCGCTGGCAAGCTACCCAAAACCGGAGGCGATTCCTGAACGTAATATCAAGCTGGCCCGGGAGATGGGGTTGGCTGCACTGCAAGCGGCTTTGGATCACTGCAAAAAATAGAGAAGGAGTCACTGTGAGTGGATTAACACTGTCTCAATTATGGCTGTTTCCAGTGAAGTCACTGGCCGGTTTTACCCGACAACACAGCCACTTGGCACTCTTTGGGCTAGAGCATGACCGTCGCTGGATGGTGGTGGATGCCACGAGTGGTCATTTTATCAGTCAGCGTGGCTGTCCCGAAATGTCTCTGATTCAGGTTGCGCTAACCCCCCAAGGCATTACGCTTCAGCACCTAAATGGTTCCGTGTTGGAGATAATAGAACCCAATGGGCGTGCTGTGCGTGATGTTACCGTGTGGGGTGATCACTGTCGGGCCTGGGATGCTGGAGACCCGGCGGCTGAGTGGTTAAGCGAACAGTTGGCGGTGGCTTGTCGCCTGGTTTACTTCCCCGAGCAGGAGGTGCGGCAGGTTGACCTTGAATATGCAAACGTCGGAGATAAAACGGCGTTCAGTGATGGTTTCCCGCTACTGCTTATTTCACAAGCCTCACTGGATGATCTAAATCAACGCCTTAAAACCCCGGTCAGCATGGCCCGCTTTCGGCCCAACTTGGTGGTCAGTGGCTGCGAACCTTTTGCGGAAGATGGCTGGAAAAAGCTGCGAATAGGCGATATTACCTTACGGGTTGTTAAACCGTGCAGCCGTTGCGCGATTCCCAATGTTGACCCGGCAACGGGCGAGCGAGGTAAAGAGCCTATCTCAACCCTGAGCAAATACCGTCGCCAGGGGAATAAAATATTTTTTGGTCAGAATGTAATTGCGGATAATTCGGGAGAGATTGAGGTGGGCATGTCGGTGGAGGTTGTTGAGTAGGGCATTGCGATGTTTTGGTAAGATCAGCGATTTTAGGCTGATATGAGCAGAATTGAATTTTTTATATTATTACCTACATTTAAGTGTTTATCACTAAAGCCGTTTGTTAATTCAACAATCGCCCGATACTTATCCATCATCGGCTTTGGAACATTTTCTGACTTGCTAACTTTACCCATAGTTTTATACCAAAATTACGTGGGTTTTATATTTTACAATAATACAGAAGAGCTAACCCTAATTTTGTAATAACGACTAAAAACTAGAATGGTTAGCCCACGTTACGCATTACCTAAGCATCGAGCTATAAACGCAGAGAACGCGGAGGCGCAGGGACTCCGGGAAAAGATAAAAACAAGGGAAGAGCGTAGCAACGGTACAACAAAGCCACCTGCTAAACAGTGGTAGGGTGTGATAGCGGTATTCCACCGTACCCAAGGCCTCGCGCGCACCGTCATACCGTGTATCGCACCAGCCCCGCATCAGGTTTATCGGTCAAAAGATGCGCCAATGGCAAAAGAAGCCACCTGTAAAACATAACTTGTATCCCTGATAAGTAAGTTTATGATTGATGTATGAAAACAGCACTCGACCATCTACCTGCAAACAAACGCCAAGAGCTACAGCAAGCCATTGAGATCATTCGAGAAGAGATCAACCTTGAAATGCTCATTCTTTTTGGCAGCTATGCCCGTGGTGACTGGGTAGAAGATATTGATGAAGAAACCTTATTGCCAAAGTACCAAAGTGACTATGACTTACTGGTAATAACAGAAAACGCCCATCAAGCAATGAAAATAGAGTCCAATAACAAACTAAAACAACGCCTCTTTAAAACCATACACAGAACACCCACCAGCCTCATTGCCGAAGATATTAAATTTGTTAATAAGCGCGTCAGAAAAAGTCAGTATTTTTATATCGACATCCTCAAAGAAGGCATCATGCTATTTGATTCCGGCAAGCTAGAATTAGCCGAGCCGATAGAGCAGCATATTAACGAACGTAAAAAAATCGCAGAAGATGATTTTGAGTACTGGTTTAAAGGCGCTAATGGTTTCATGAAAATGTTTGCCCATGCCGTAGAGCAAAATGAACTAAACATAGCAGCATTTTTATTGCATCAAACAGTTGAAAAATTATATGGCACAATTTTACTTGTTTTCACTCGGTACAAACCAAGCACCCATGACCTAGAAAAACTCGGTTCAAGAGTCGCCAGTGTTGAAACAGCGTTTCTACGGGTATTTCCTCAAGGTACAGCAGAAGAAAAGGCACGCTTTGAACTGCTACGCAAAGCATATGTAAGCGCAAGATATAACCCAAATTTTGTAATCACTACCGATGAACTCGACTGGTTAGCCGAACGAGTAAAGTGCCTGCAAGAATTAACAGAGCAATTGTGCAAAGCGAAAATCGAGAGTTTTTCCACATAAAATATCACGAGCACTATTTGTAGCGTAGGCACGTAGTTTGTGCCCACACATTCCCGCAGCACTCACCAAACGTGCATTCAACAGAGTAAAAACCTTGGCGAAATAAAGTGCTAGATGAACGACCGTTTTTGGCCAGAAGCGGGTATTGATGTAGGTTGGCGCTGAGCTTGCGAAGCCCAACATTAGCCGCAATGGTAAACGTTGGGGTTCGTGCCTCACCCCAACCCCGTATCAATCACGAGCCAATTAAGTACTTGTGGATGATTGAGGGAGATGGTATCTACGAGCTGAAAGAAGTGAAGAGGGTCGCCCAGAAAGTGGGGGACTAATGAACGAAAATGATCGATTGGCTTTAATTTTACTCTGACCCCAATTATTTATGCCCGACCGGGTTAAGGGGCGTTGGCGCAAAAGCAGCAGCCAGCATTGAAGCAAGTCGGAGTTAATCGGCCAGCTTGCTTTAAACGTCTTTGGGAACCGCCCCGTGCGGAGCCGCATGCGGGGTGGTGTGGGGGCTGGAGGTTAGAAACCTCTGGCTACCCGATTAGCTTTTTCTTTTTTTAGAAAAAATCCAATCATAAAATTCTGTCTCCCTATCTTCATCACAAAGAAGCTCAATGAATTCCAAGTCTTCTTCTGAACCAACCCCCTGTGTCAGGATAGTTGTCGCCTCTACTGAAATATAAATCATCTAGACAGGGGGCGGAGCGAGTTAGAAATGCCCCGTTATTCAGAGGAACGTAAAGCCTCAGTGTTGAAGAAACTCCTGCCGCCACATAATCGAGC
>JAFLJP010000077.1 GCA_022712945.1 Gammaproteobacteria bacterium
AATCTGGCATCGTTGCTCATAGGTCAGTTGTTTGTAGGATTTCATCGTCACATCTCTTGCCGGAGAAAAAACGACCAGCCTACAGATGGTTGACCGTCTTTTCTATTTATTCAAGTTATGCACTTATTAGTTGAATCCAAGAGATCCCTCGGCTATGCTACACTAACCAGCTTGATCTATTCCGTTTAACAGCGAACATTCACTCTCAATTAAAAATGACCAATACCAACCAGCGCATTCGGGAAATCCCCTACAATTACACCTCCTTCTCTGACCGGGAAATCGTCATTCGTTTTCTGGGTGAAGAGATGTGGGAAACCCTCAATATATTACGCAACGAGCGCCGTACCGGCCGCTCTGCGCGGATGCTATTTGAGGTGCTGGGTGACATGTGGGTGATCAAACGCAACCCCTTTATCCAGGATGATCTGCTAGAGAACGAAAAGCGCAGAAAATCCCTCGCACACGCCCTTGAACATCGACTTGATCAAATTTTTGAGCGCGCAGAAAACAACCAACAAGCGCTAATGCTGCTTAATAGCGCACGCGATGCCATCAAAGAATTTGAAAACTGGCTTAATTGCCAAAGTGGTCTGCGAAAAAAGGCGGCCAAAAAACTACACAAACTGACCCGCAAGGATAATGTTCAATTTGATGGACTGGCCCGCGCCAGCCACGTCACCGACGCCACCGATTGGCGGGTTGAGTTTCCTTTTGTGGTACTCACACCCGATACCGAAGAGGAGATCGCACCGCTGGTTAAAGCGAGCATCGAACTCGGCCTCACCATTATCCCTCGTGGCGGGGGCACCGGTTACACGGGTGCTGCGGTTCCACTGTTTGAAGATACCGTCATCATCAATACCGAAAAATTGTTACGGCTTGATGAGGTCAAAATGGTTGAAATTCCCGGTGTCGACAAACCGGTGCCCACCATTCGCACCGGTGCCGGGGTGGTTACCCGCCGTGTCTCAGAGTGTGCCGAAGCGCACGGCTTCACCTTTGCGGTCGACCCCACCTCGCAGGACGCCTCCTGCATTGGCGGTAACATTGCGATGAATGCCGGTGGCAAAAAAGCGGTGTTGTGGGGTACCACCGTCGACAACCTGGTCTCATGGCGCATGGTCACACCCGATGCTAAATGGCTGGAGGTGGAGCGCCTTAATCATAATCTGGGCAAAATCCACGATGATGAGTTTGCTGAATTTCGCATCACTCATTATGAGGCCGATGGCAAACGCCGCTGTGGTGAACCCAAAATAATTAAAATTTCTGCCGATGAGTTCCGCCTGCGTGGCCTTGGCAAAGATGTGACCAACAAATTCCTCGGTGGACTGCCCGGTGTACAAAAAGAGGGGTGTGATGGCCTGATCACCTCAGCGGTCTTCCTGGTACATAAGATGCCAGCGCACATTCGCACCATCTGCTTGGAGTTTTTTGGTTCTGACCTCTCCCGAGCGGTACCGGCCATTGTCGAAACCAAAAACTTCATTGATCAACAGGATGACTTGGTACTGGCGGGCATGGAACACCTCGACGAACGCTATGTACGGGCGGTGAAATACTCCACCAAAGCACCCCGCCCCGAGCTTCCTAAAATGATACTGCTGATTGATCTGGCCAGCGACAATGAAAAGAGCGTTGCCAGCGCCGCTTCACACATCGTGCGCATGGCCAATCAACGCCAGGGAGAGGGTTTTATCGCCACCAGTCGCGAAGCCCGTCAGCGTTTCTGGCTGGACCGTGCGCGCACCGCCGCCATCGCCGCCCACACCAACGCCTTCAAAATCAATGAAGATGTGGTCATCCCCCTCGATCGTCTCAATGAGTATAACGAGGGTATTGAGCGCATCAACATCGTGCAATCGACCAAAAACAAACTCGCCACAGTGGATGCCGCACTCGCCTACCTGGAGATCGACCTCACCCAGGTTATTCTGCCCGCAGGCTATGAACACAGCGATGAAAATGATGCGATTCTGGAAGGAAAAAAACACGCCGCCCAGCAACATCTGCAAGCCACCCGCAGCAACTGGAATCAACTGCTCGAAAACCTGGATCGACCCGCCGCTGAATTCAACTCACTGCTGGATGAAAAAGCACAACAGGCGATACAGACAGACGACACACTATTCAACTTATTGCAGCGCCGTGAACTGCGCGTCTCATACCGGGATACCGTCGAGCGCCCACTGAAAGAGATCTTCTCCGGTCGCGAACTGAGCCCCATCTGCGAACGCCTTGACAACGTTCACGCCGAGCACCGCAAACGACGCCTGTTTGTCGCCACCCACATGCATGCGGGTGATGGCAATGTGCATACCAACATCCCGGTTCATTCCGATGATTATCTGATGCTGCATGAAGCAGACCGGATTGTTGAGCAGGTGATGGCTCTGGCCACATCGTTAGGCGGGGTTATCTCCGGTGAACACGGTATTGGCATTACCAAGCTTCAATTTCTTGCGCCAAAAGCGATCGAAGAATTTGCCGCGTACAAAAAACAAGTAGACCCCAACCAACACTTCAATCGTGGCAAGTTAATGGCTGGTGGTGGCCTGGAAAATGCCTACACCCCCTCACTGCAACTGGTCAAGCAGGAAGCGTTAATCCTCGAATCGACCGCACTGGATCAACTCAATGATGCGATTAAAGATTGCCTGCGCTGTGGCAAATGCAAGCCAGTTTGCACCACCCACGTACCGCAAGCCAACCTGCTCTACTCACCTCGGGATAAAATTCTTGCCACCGGGTTGATGATTGAAGCAATCCTCTACGAAGAGCAGACCCGCCGCGGCATTTCCATTCGCCACTTCGACGAAATGAACAACATCGCCGACCACTGCACCATCTGTCACCGCTGCGTCACCCCCTGCCCGGTCAATATCGACTTTGGTGATGTCACCATCACCATGCGCACCATTCTGAAAGATCAGCAGCAGCGCAAAAGCAGCCTGATCACCAAAGCATCCATGGCATTTCTCAACATTAAAGACCCCACCACTATAAAGGGAATACGCAAGGGGATGCTAGAGTGGGGCTTCAAGGCACAGCGCCTGGCCTACAAACTGGCCAAACCACTACTGAAAGCCGAGGTGAAAAAACGTCCGGCAGGAACAACCAAAAAGGCACCGATTCAAGCTCAGGTAATCAACTTCATCAAAAAGCCGATGCCCGCACAACTGCCGAGTCAGACCACCCGCGCCATGCTGGCACTGGAAGATGAAAATACCGTGCCGATTCTCCGAGACCCCAGCAAGGTCAATGATGAGAGTGACGCAGTATTCTACTTCCCCGGCTGCGGCTCCGAACGCCTATTCAGCCAAGTGGGATTGGCAACCCTAGCCATGCTCTACGATGTGGGTGCCCAGACCGTACTACCGCCGGGCTACCTCTGCTGTGGCTATCCACAAACCGCCAGCGGTGATGCCGCCAAAGGCAAAGAGATCTCGATGGAGAACCGCATCCTGTTCCATCGAATCGCCAACACCCTCAACTACATGGACATCAAGACCGTCATCGTCTCCTGCGGTACCTGCATGGACCAGCTGCTGAAATATCAGTTTGAACAGATCTTCCCCGACTGCCGACTGCTGGATATCCATGAATATTTGATGGAGAAGGGTGTCGCTCTGGAGGGTGTCGAGGGGGTTCAGTACCTCTACCACGAACCCTGCCACTCACCGATGAAAAGCTACGATCCCACACAAGTGGCCGAAAAACTGATGGGACAGAGCGTCACCCTCTCTGACCGCTGCTGCGGTCAGGCAGGCACCTTTGCGGTATCCAACCCCGACATTGCCAGCCAGGTGCGTTTTCGCAAACAGCAGGAGTTAACAAAAGATATTAAACAACTCACCGGAAGCCCGACCGCCCACAACGGCAACGTCAAAATGCTCACCTCATGCCCCGCCTGCCAGCAAGGGTTGATGGCCTTTAATGACGACACCGGCATGGATACTGACTACATCGTGGTCGAACTGGCTAATAAACGGTTGGGAGAGACGTGGCAGAAACGCTTTATCGACGAGGTTAAACAGGGTGGTATCGAGCGGATTCTTCTATAGAACAGCGCTGAAAATCTATCATCCGCTGATTCAATCAGAACGACACGCTGAGTTATCACAGCTCTCAACAACCGTGATGCGACTCTTGCCAAAATCACCAGCCAGACGCCTCTTCAGCTGCTGATAACAGCCAGCAGCGTAAGTTGAAAAATACTTCTCTGACCACTCGTTCAGCTCAAGCAATACACCGCCACGACTCTTCTCCACGCTTAAACGTAAATCCAGTGCTCTGAATTTATTGCTGATCAGGTATTCACGCTGCTGACCCGTACCCGTAATCAACATAGTGGCATTTCGCTTTGAAAAACAGCCATCACGGTGTCGACGCAACGCCTTAACAATATGCTCTAGATTTGCACTATCTTTACCGGCAGACCCACCTGCCACAGTCATAACCGATTTTGCAGAATAACTACATCCCGATAGAAAAAACAGTACAAAAAGCAACAGACACAGTGAACGCAACATCACAACCTCACCTAAACACCACAATAAGTATAGGACAATTATCACCCCCAGCTCCACCAGACAATTTCAAGTGCACGCTTACTCATGACCAACACAGTGTTAGAATAGCAGTAACAGACAATGAACAGGGTACCGCGATGAGTGACTATTTTGATGACGACCTCAACCACGATAAGCTTGATGATGAGGAGATTAAAAGCCGATCTGAAATCAAACGGGAAGTACAAGCCCTGCAAGCACTTGGCGTATCACTCACCAAATTGTCCGCAGCACAACTTGATAGCATGAACCTGCCTGATAATCTGCATAGTGCAATCGCCGATTACCAACGCTTCACATCCCGCACCGCAATGAAACGCCAGCTACTATACGTTGGCAGAATAATGCGTAACATCGACCCAGAGCCGATCAAGCAAGCCCGTGACCGCTTATTAAACCAAGACCGTCAGCTTAACGCCCACTTTCACCGCCTGGAAAAGTGGCGTGACCGATTGTTAAACGAAGGGAATGAGGCACTCACCGAACTCATCAACAGTACACCCGAGATTGACGGGCAGCAGCTGCGGCAGATGATTCGTAATGCACAGCGTGAAGCAAGCAAAAACAAGCCGCCAAAAAGTGCAAGAGCCATTTTTCAATACTTGAAAGAGACGCTGCGCAATGAAAATGAATAAATGGAAAAAAGCTCTGAATAAGGAACAAGCACGGAATAACTTATGCAATAATGACCTACTCAAAGCTTTCTAAAGGCTGCACCGCAAAGCGACGGTGTTCCAGACTAGGAAAACTGGCACGCATTGACTGCAACTGAGTCAAATCAATATCAGCAATCACCACACCCGAACCACGATAAAGCCGATCCAGAACATTGCCCCACATATCAACCACCATGCTGTCGCCGTGGGTTTCACGCCCACCAAAATGGTAACCACCCTGCCCCGCAGCAATCACATAACTCAGGTTTTCAATCGCCCGGGCGCGCACCAACACATCCCAATGGGCCTTACCGGTAATCGCGGTAAATGCCGATGGAATTGCAATAATTTCAACCCCCTGCGACACCATGGCACGAAACATTTCAGGGAAACGAAGATCGTAACAAATTGCAACACCCAGCTTGCCAAACGGCGTATCCACAACAACAATATGGTCACCTGCCTGCAGTGTCTCAGACTCGGTATAACTCTCACCATTCTCTTCAATTTCAACATCAAACAGATGAATTTTATCGTAACGCGCCACCTGCTCACCCTGAGCATTGATCACCAAACAACTCGCATATACTTTGTCATCAGATGCCGCCGCCAGCGGAATAGTGCCCCCCACCAACCAGACATTATGCTTTAACGCCTGCTCACTCAAAAACTCCTGAACAGGCCCACAACCTGGCTGCTCTTTTACCTTCAGTTTATCCTCTTCAGCAAGGCCCATAATGGCAAAGTTTTCAGGTAAAACAATCAACCTTGCCCCCGACTTGGCAGCATCCGAAATCAGACGTTCAGCTTCGATCAGGTTAGCTCCCAAGTTTGGACTTGAGGCCATTTGTATCGCGGCAACCCTGGTCATCAACGCTCCTTAACATCACGTTTTAATTATAGTTTTAAACGAATTAATCAGCCTATCATGCCACATATATTAGTACAGCAACCACTTTATGTTGGCGGGTCAGTTGTTCTGTCTATTTTCATGGCAAGGCGTGCTTGCTCCCTTCATAAGAAGAACAACGCCGCCATGGAAGCAGACAGAGCAACCCTTCGGGCAACCCTGTGGCATTCCACCTCGGCGTTACAATTCTTGCCAAGGGAACAACCATTACCCACGAAGTGAGGCAAAAACACCGGCTGAAGCCTCGACCTCCAAAACCTTCTTGATTATGGTGAACGAGCTTTCACTTCAAGGGCCACTATGCACTGTCTCTGTGTGGGATAGTGAAGCGAGTGGCGCGGTTCTGAGCTACATTTATTATAGGCGGTCTTATTTTTTATCTTCCGCAGTATCGTTGATTTAATGCTGGCGATATCAATGGGTTAAACCAAGAGTGTCGGTGCATTGAGGGTGAGGAGGCATGGCGACGAGCGTATTCCCCGATATCTTTACTGAAATGGCGGTGCTGTTGTTGCTGGCAGCGGCGGTGGGTGCCATTGGTGTGCGTTTACGGCAGCCGCTGATAGTCTCTTTTATTGTGGTGGGTATTGTGGCGGGCCCTTCGGTACTGGGTCTGGTGAGTGCCAATGACCAAATTGATCTGCTGGCCAAGTTTGGTATCACCCTGCTGCTGTTTGTGGTGGGTCTCAAGTTGGACCTGCACATTATCCGTACCATGGGGCCGGTGGCTCTGGCAACTGGGTTGGGGCAGGTTATTTTTACCAGCGTAGTTGGCTATCTGATTGCGATCTGGATGGGAATGACGCCAATCACTGCCCTCTATGTTGCCATCGCCTTAACCTTTTCCAGTACCATCATCATCGTCAAACTGCTCTCGGATAAACGTGAAGTGGATACCCTGCACGGGCGTATCGCGCTGGGATTTTTGATTGTTCAGGATCTGATTGTGGTGCTGGTAATGATCGGCCTGAATGCACTGGGTCAGGCGGACGATATGCCGATTTCGCTGGCAGCACTGGCGGTCTTGTTTAAAGGGATCCTTTTTCTGCTGGGGGTGGTACTGGTCACCCGTTATATTCTGCCGCATCTGCTGACGCTGTTCGCCAGCTCTCAGGAGTTGTTGGTGCTGTTTGGTATCGCCTGGGCTGTCAGTCTGGCGATGCTGGGTGATACGTTAGGTTTCAGTAAAGAGGTGGGGGCATTTGTCGCTGGTGTTTCACTGGCATCCACCCCTTATCGTGATGCGCTGGGTGCCCGTTTGGTGAGTCTGCGGGATTTTTTGCTGCTGTTCTTCTTTATCGATCTGGGTGCCGGTCTTGATCTTGGCCTGTTGGGGGCACAAATTCCCGAAGCGGTGATCTTCTCGCTGTTTGTACTGATTGGCAACCCGCTGATTGTGATGGTGATTATGGGGGTACTGGGCTATCGCAAACGCACCGGTTTTCTAGCGGGGTTGACGGTGGCGCAGATCAGCGAATTTTCCCTGATTCTGGCGGCACTGGGCCTGAGTCTGGGCCATATTTCGGTGGAAACCATGGGGCTAATCACCCTGGTGGGATTGATCACCATCAGTGTCTCGACCTATCTGATCATCTTCTCCCATCCGATCTACCTGCATCTGGCCCCCTGGCTGACGCTGTTTGAGCGCAAACATCCTTACCGTGAGAGCAACGGGGATATTGAGCCGAAGGGGAGCGATCGGGAAATCATTCTGTTTGGCCTAGGGCGCTATGGTGCCGGCATCGCCCAGGCGCTGCGGGAGCGCGGCTATCGGGTGCAGAGTGTCGACTATAACCCGGAGCTGACCCGCTCTGATGATGACGGTGGGCACCCGGTGCTATATGGCGATGCTGAAGACCCTGAGTTTATCGCCTCACTCTCCCTCTACCGTGTTAAATGGGTAATCAGTACCGCACGGGAACGCCATGTTAACCAGTCGTTGATCCACACCCTGAAAGATCTCGGCTACCGTGGGCAGATTGCGGTAACTGCCGACAGCGCCGTAGAGGCGGAACGGTTGCAACGGGCGGGTGCTGATTTGGTGATGGTGCCCTATGCCGATGCCGCTGGCGAGGCAGTTGAACGGCTGTTACAACAGGAGAAATCGTGATGATGAATCGTAATCTGATCATCCCGTTGCTGGTGCGTGGGCTGTTTCTTTTATTTGTCTGGTGGAGTCTCAGCGGCGGCGCGCTCTCCTCCTGGTGGATCGGCGGACCGGCGGTGGTGCTGGCGTTGCTCGTCAGTATGGCACTGCTGCCACCGCAGCACCTGAACAGCTATGCGCTACTACGGTTCATCCCTTTTTTCCTGATCCGTTCGCTGCTGGGCGGGGTGGATGTGGCCTGGCGAGCTTTTCATCCACGTCTCCCCATCAATCCTCTTCTAATCAGCTACCGACTCACCCTGCCAGCGGGGCTGCCGCAGGTGGTGATGGTCAATAGTGTCAGTCTGCTACCGGGCACCTTGAGTGTCGCGATTGATCAACAGCGGTTGCAAGTGCATGTGTTGAATGGGGGGCAGGATTACCTGGCCGGGTTACAACAGCTGGAGCAGAGGGTAAGCCGGATTTTTGGTGAGTCCCACCAAAGGAGTAAAGCGGAATGAAGCGATTTAAAAATATTCTCTGTGTAGTGATCTCAGAGCAGGATTATAAACCGACTCTGGAGCGTGCAATTGCCCTGGCTGAAAACAACCGGGCACGCTTGACGGTTGTTGATGTGGTTGAGCAGGTTTCATTGGCCAGCAATCTACCTTATGAGGGGTTAAGTCGTGAGGATTTTCAAGCGGCACTGCTCCGTTTTCACGACAAAAAGCTAACAACATTGCTCACCCCTTACCGTGAGAAAATTGAAATTCAACAGCGGGTGCTGGAGGGAACCCCTTTTCTGGCCATTATTCATGAGGTGCTGCGTCACCACTATGACCTGGTGATCAAGGTCACCGAAACCCAGGATTGGCTGACCAGGTTATTCGGCAGTGATGATATGCACCTGCTGCGTAAGTGCCCTGCCCCGGTCTGGTTGGTCAAACCGACCTCGCCACCAAACTATCAGCGCATTCTGGCAGCGATTGATATTGCAGACGATGAGAGCGCCTCGGGTGCAGAGGCAGCGCAGCAACACGCCTTGAGCCAGCAGATTCTGGAGATGGCCAGCGCCCTGGCGCGCTCTAACTCTGCCGAGCTCTCCATCGTGCATGTCTGGGAGGCGTTCGGCGAAGGGATTATGCGCGGTGGATTAATGAACGCCCCGGAGGAGAAGGTCAGCATCTATATTGAACAGGTGCGGCGGCAACACCAGACCCGTGTGGAGCAATTGATGAGTGAGCTGGCCACTACCCTGGGGACAGATACCCTGGAGAAGCTTAAACCGCAACTCAATCTGCTGAAGGGAGGCGCACGCAAAGAGATTCCGCTGCTGGCGAAGCAGATTAATGCCGACCTGCTGGTGATGGGCACCGTGGCGCGCACCGGTATTCCGGGCTTTATTATGGGCAATACAGCCGAGTCGATACTGAACCAGATCAACTGCTCAGTCATCGCAATCAAACCATCGGGCTTTGTCTCGCCAGTCACTCTGGAGGCGGGCGATTGATGGATAGGCTCTATCTGATCCTCACGCTGTTTTTACTACTCAACCTCGCCGCAGGCATGTGGCGGGTATTGCGTGGGCCGAGTGCCGTCGACCGGATGCTGGCCAGCCAGCTATTTGGCACCACTGCGGTGGCAATTCTGCTGCTGCTAGCGCAGCTGTATGAACGCGAAGCGCTGCGGGATGTAGCGCTGCTGTTTGCCCTGCTGGCAGCGGTAACGGCAGTGGCCTTTGTGCGACGTCTTTGGCAAAGCCATGAACATAAGTGACTATCTATCTGCCCTCCTGTTAATTGCCGGTGGTCTGTTCTTTCTGGCGGGCACCCTCGGCCTGTTACGTTTCCCTGATATCTACACCCGTCTGCATGCACTGACCAAGGCCGACAATGTTGGCCTTGGCCTGATGGTAGCAGGGCTGGCGATACAGGCAGACTCCTGGGCGGTGGTGGGCAAACTGCTGCTGATCTGGGGCCTGGTGCTGCTGGCAGGTGCCAGTGTCGCCTACCTGATTGCCAATGGTGCATTGAAACGGGGGATTCGCCTGTGGAGACGGTGAGCCTGTTTACGATGCTGTTTGATGCCCTGCTGGGGTTGTTGCTGCTGGGGCTAGCCTGGCTGTTGCTCAGTTGCCGTGATCTGTTCAAGGCAATTGTATTGTTTGTCGCCTTTGGTCTGTTAATGGCGATTGTTTGGGTACGTCTGGACGCCCCCGATGTGGCACTGGCGGAGGTGGCGATTGGTGCGGGATTGACCGGCGCACTGTTGATGAGCGCATTGGCAAAACTACCGGTGGATAATCCGCCCGGGCGTTACTCAAATGAGAAAACCCACTGGCTATTACCACTGACACTGGCGCTGATGTTACTGCTGGTTGCCAGCGGGCTAGGTTATGCGCTGTGGTCGCTACCGGTGATTGCACCGGGGCTGAGTGGTGAGGTGGCGGCTAATCTTGAGCAGAGTGGCGTGAGTAACCCGGTCACTGCGGTACTGCTTAACTTTCGGGGCTACGACACGCTGCTGGAGATAGTGGTTTTGCTGCTGGCACTGCTGGGAGTCTGGTCGCTGAACAGCCTAGATGCGACACCCGCTACCGCTGAAAAACCCGCCAATTTGGTACTGGATACCCTGATGCGCCTGCTGGTGCCGCTACTGATATTGGTGGCCGCCTATCTGCTGTGGGCGGGGGCCAATTCACCGGGTGGGGCGTTTCAGGCCGGGGCGGTACTAGCGGCAGCGGGAGTGCTGCTGTTGCTGGCCGGTTGGCGTCTGCCGACCGCTCTGGCGGGGTTGCCGCTACGACTGGCACTGGTGGCCGGTCCGGTGGCATTTATCACCCTTGCGGCACTGACTCTACTGAATGCCCGGCTGCTGGAGTTGCCTGTGGAACACGCCGGCATGCTGATTTTGCTACTGGAGACATTTGCCATGTTCTCCATCGGCGTTACCCTTGCCGCACTGTTTCTGGGGCAGCGCCCCCAAGAGCGGGGTGGCTCGGCATGAATAGTGCCATTTTATACGCACTGGTGGGGGTCGGGATCTTCTCTCTGGGGCTGTATGCGCTCATTCTCCACCCCCATTTGCTGCGTAAAATTCTGGCTATTAATGTGATGGGTAGCGGCCTGTTTCTGGTATTGATTGCATTGGCAAAACGCACCGGTGAACCACTGCCCGACCTGGTGCCCCAGGCGATGGTGATCACCGGTATCGTGGTGGCCTTTTCAGCCACCGCACTGGCACTTGCCCTGATGGTGCGGGTGGCCAAAGAGAATCACCGGGCTGAACTCTCTGATGATGAGTCGCAGCAGCCATGATGATCCTGCACAGTGAGACTCCCTGGCCCGCTCTGTTGATTTTGCTGCCACTGGCCGCCGCCATGCTCTCCTTTCTCTTCCCCCGGTCAGCAAAGTTCACCGGCGTAGTAACCGCGATTATTATCGCTCTAGCGGTGGTGGGATTCGGCTGGCATCTACAGAGTGAAGGGGTCTATCGCCACGCGGTGGGGGGCTGGGGGGCACCGCTGGGAATTGATCTCTACGGCGATGGGTTGACACTGTTGATGCTGGCGGTCACCGCGCTGGTCGGCTTGGCGATCACCCTCTATTCGCTGGACTATTTCAACACAGAACAGGCACGCTGGTTCTGGCCACTCTGGCTGCTGTTATGGGCGGCGTTGAACGCGCTATTTCTATCTGCCGATATTTTCAATCTCTACATTACTCTGGAGTTGATGGGCATGGCCGCCGTTGCTCTGGTCGCCCTGAAGGGTGGGCGGGATGCATTAAACGGTGCGATGCGTTACCTGCTGGCGACACTGCTGGGTTCATTGGCCTACCTGTTTGGGGTAGTGCTGCTCTACCACGGTTATGGCACAGTGGATATTGCGCTGCTCGCCGAGCGAATTGATCACCAACCGGTGGCGTGGGCGGCACTGGGGCTGATGGGGGCCGGTCTGTTGCTGAAAACAGCACTGTTCCCGTTGCACTTCTGGTTGCCTGCCGCCCACGCCAGCGCCCCCGCACCGGTGAGTGCGCTGCTCTCGGCGCTGGTAGTGAAGGCATCGTTCTATATCTTTTTGCGTTTATGGTTTGCGCTATTTGCGCCACTGGGGGGTGAGGTGGCGTGGCTGTTGGGTCTGCTGGGTGCATTGGCAATCCTGTGGGGCTCCTGGCAGGCGCTGCGACAGACGCGGCTCAAACTACTGGTGGCTTACTCTACGGTGGCGCAGCTCGGTTATCTGTTTGTGGCATTCCCCCTGGCGGCAGTGGCCGGGGTGGTGTTATGGCACGGGGTAATCTATCTGCTGATCTCCCACGCCCTGGCCAAAGCGGCAATGTTTATGGCAGCGGGTAATCTGCTGCGCTTTGGTGGTCATGATCGCATTGTTGACCTGAATCGGTCAGTGCAGCAGTTGCCCTTGAGTACCGCCGCCTTTGCCCTCGCTGGGGTGAGCATTATGGGGCTACCACCCAGCGGCGGATTTATCGGTAAATGGCTGCTGCTGGAGGCAGCGTTACAACAGGGGCAGTGGGCATTGGCGGCGGTGATGATTGTCGGCGGGTTGCTGGCGGCGGCCTACATTTTCAAAGTATTGGGTTACGCTTTTACCCCATCCACCAGCAGAGAGGAATCGATACCCATTCCCGCCACCATGGCGTGGGCGCCGCTGCTGTTGGCCTTCGCCTCAATTTTGCTGGGCTTTCTGGCACCGGCCCTCTTTTCGCTGCTGGATATCGGCTCGCCATTTGAGCGTGGGGCAGGGTCATGAGCGGAAGTGTGTGGCTGCCACTGCTGTTGATCGCCAGCTCGCTGTTGCCGGGGCTGATTATTTTTGGCCTAGCCGAGCGCCGGGTGGTGGTGCGCACGCTGCTTAATCTGACGGGCGCACTGCTGAAAATGGTACTGGTGGTGGTGATGTTCTGGGGGGTTTACCACGGCCAGCAATATGAGGTGCGGCTCGCCCTGCTACCGCAACTGGATTTTGTGTTGCGGGTCGATGCCCTATCGCTGCTGTTTATCAGCCTCTCTTCGGTGTTGTGGCTGCTCACCACAGTGTACGCCATCGGTTATCTGGAAGGCTCACCCCACCGCAGCCGTTTCTTCGGCTTTTTCAGCCTCTGTGTCACCGCCACCGTGGGCCTGGCGCTGGCCGGTAACCTGATCACCTTTCTACTATTCTACGAGCTGCTGACGCTGGTCACCTATCCGTTGATCATGCACCGAGGCACGGAAGTCTCCCGGCGCGCCGGTAAAATCTACCTGCGCTACACCATGGCCGGGGGGGCGCTGCTGCTGCTGGCCACGGTGTGGCTCTACACTCTGACCGGCACACTGGAGTTTACATACCAGGGTTTTCTGAGTGACATGGCCACGCAGCACCATCCGACACTGGTGATCATCTTCGTATTATTCATTGCCGGTTTTGCTGTCAAAGCAGCGCTAGTACCACTGCACGGCTGGTTAGCCGAAGCGATGGTGGCCCCGGCCCCGGTGAGCGCGCTGCTGCATGCAGTGGCAGTGGTAAAGGCGGGGGCCTTTGGCATTATGCGAGTGGTTTATGATGTGTTCGGCATCGACTTCGCGGTGCTGCTGGGGGTGACCGGGCCACTGGTAGTGCTGGCGGCCATCACCATTATCTACGGTTCACTGCGGGCGCTGTTTCAAGATGACCTGAAACGCAGGCTGGCCTTCTCAACAGTCAGCCAGGTCGCCTACATCACGCTAGGGGTTGCCCTTGCCGGGCCGATTGCAGCGGTGGGGGGCATGGTGCATTTAGTACATCAGGGGTTGATGAAAATCACCCTGTTTTTCTGTGCCGGTAATCTGGCAGAGACCTTGGGCATCCATAAGGTGAGCGAGATGAACGGGGTCGGGCGGCGCATGCCGTGGACCATGAGCGCCTTTACTATTGCCGCTTTCGGTATGATTGGAGCCCCGCCAGTGGCCGGTTTTATCAGCAAATGGTATCTGGGAGTGGGAGCGATGGCGGTGGATCAGAGCTGGCTACTACTGGTATTAGCAGGCAGTTCGCTGCTGAATGCCGCCTACTTTCTACCCATTTTACACGCCGCCTGGTTCCGGGAACCGCCTGAAACGTGGCCGGAAGAGCGTCACTTTGGTCGCAAAGAGACCGCCTGGGCACTGCTATTACCACCACTGGTGACCGCACTACTGGCACTGATCGTTGGCGTGTTGGCGCTGGCACCGTTCAGCCCCCTGGCGTGGGTACAGTTTGTGGTACAGCAGGAGTTCGGTGTTTTTCAACCTAAAACCAACATACCCAACTGATGATTTCAGCTTCATGTGCGTGCATTAAGCGGTTCATCCCCACGGATGTGGGGAACACTCTAAATATACATGATTGTTTTCATTAGTAAAATTACCTTCTTCAAATTCCACCAATGATTTTCACTATTTTAGCTCTGTTTTTGACTATTCAGCTTGTTAAAGAGCTACTCTTTTTTCTCTTGTGGTAAAAACGAGACTAGCCTTTGCGCTTTGATACTTCTCCCACATAGATCCCTAAGTGGGGGTAACATAGCGCTCCTTGCTCTGTGAGTAATGATTCTATTTCAATGCCCTGTGGAAGCTCACAATCTCTTTCGTCACTTTTTGGCTTACGCCTGCTTGAGCGGCGTACTCGGCCCAATTTTCCACCGCCTGTGCGACCTGCTCGATCATTTGTTTTACCTTGGCGCGAGAAAAGGAGAGGCTTGCACCCAGTTGTTGCAGATCAGCCAAGGTATAGTGGTCGCGCTTTCCATTTAAGCTCATTTGATGTTGATGGGTCCATACCCCTCCGGGGTTGTGTGCATAGGTCATATCATAGGCGGGCGATAGCTGCCATTGACCGGTCTCATCCATCAGAAATGAGATGTTTTTTGTATGATCGTCCTGATTGCGCGCCAACACATTAAAGACAATTCGCCGATAAAGCGCCACCGCCGCCGACTTGCTGAGGCGCATTTGGCGCATAATGGCAAAAGCCTGTTCGTAGCTATAGGCTCCCGCCTGATTAAAGTCATAATGCGCCAAACCACACAGAGACTGCATATGCAGCCGCTTACCCGCGACTCGATCAAAACGGCGCGTCATAAAATGGGCACGGCCATTTTCTTGCAGAAGGCGGCATTCACTCATGTTGATGCCTGCTGCTTTAGCCATCAGGTAGTAGGCATATTCGATACGCCCAAACTCCTTGGGTTTACCTAACTCACTATCCGTCACTCCATCGAACTTCAGCAGCCAATAATCAAAACCTTGCGGTACATCTCCTTGGCCTGAGATCACCTTACCGTGTTCATTAATCGCAATCACCGCCTTGGGGCGCGCGCCACCCGCCGAGGTACCCACTCGCAGAATGTCCAGCATCGCATCGGCATTTTGCTGCTCATCCTGCCCCAGAGTGATATCCAACTGGTTGCGTTGCATCACCACCTGTTGGGCCAGTGAAACCAACGCAGCCATTTCAACAGGGACTGATTTATCAAATCCTTTATTGATCAGCGGCTCAAATGTCAATGCCCCCATTCCCCGGTGACCGGTATAGCAGAGCCTCTCCACCGGGCTAAAGTGAGTGCCATCACGCCCTTGGCGGGCAAGCCAGGCATCAATGATCTGGTTACCAAATTTATCCGGTAAAACGTCCGCCAACAGGCCTGGCAAGCCGAGGAAGGTCTCTCGATTCAGTGCTGAAAAATAAAACAGACCATCTCCCTGCCGGGCCTGTTGAAGGCTCATCTGGATGGGTGAAATATCCAACCCACGCTGTAAAAAAGCAGGCTCATACTCAAACACCCCATAACCACGGTCCGCCAGCCAGGAGACCGCCCCGACCGACTCGCCCCATAGCATCACCTTGGCGGTATCCACTTGCGCTACCATGCGCTGCCCTCATCCACAGCCTTACCACGGGCGCCCGTTGCCCGCTGACGCACGTGCCCCTGCTGCTTAGCGAGTTGCAGCGGACTAATCGTGATCTCAGGAATAAAGTTATCCAACTGATCCAACGCCCCCAACTCACGCAAAACCGCAATCACCGTAGCCAATTTGGCCCGCCCCTTCTCCAGCGCCTTAATGGCATTGAGAGATAAAGCCAGCGCATCGGCTAGCTGCTGCTGAGTAAAATTTTTGCGTAACCGCAAGGCTCGAAAGCGGTTACCCAACTCGACTTCGATGTGTTGATCACTGATTGAGTTAAAACCCATAAAAGACCCTAAAAAGGTTGTTAGCGTGAAAAAATCCAATAACGTACTTAACCCGGATATGAGGTCTAATATAGACCAAACCTCCACTTTCACAACCACACTAGACTAAAAAAGGGCTGTTATATGCAAATAACCCAATTAACAGACCTTTTTAAGTCCCCAACAAGGCATCAATTAAACCCTGCGCACCAGCATCAGGCCACAGCCGAAGGCTTTGGCGGGGCCAATGCCGTTTAACAAGCAATCGGTAAACGGCTCAACATCTGTCACCCGCAACACCCCTGCCAAATCCATGCTGCTATGACTAATCGGTTTGTTATTACCCCGCTTGCTTGAGCGATGTTGATCGTAGCTCTCCACCATAAAACCCTGCTCTGCAATCTCGAAACCCTGTTTTTCAGCACGAGGCATCAGCCACTTTTCCCCAGCCTTCTGTATCAATTCGGGCATTGCCGGGCGCTCTTGTTGGCTTAGCTGTGCAAAGTGACTGACATGCTAGAGACACGCAACACAGCAGAGACGGGACTACGCGGGTCACGGACGTTCAATTCAGACGGTCAGGAAAGCACAGAAACCGGTAAAACGGGTATGGGCCGAAGGTTCAAAGGGAGTCGGATCAAGCAGAGTACTCAGAGCGTGGGAGAGCCACGCACATGGGGAAGGACTTGACGGAAGTACGAAGCCCGCAAAGGACACTCATGCCCGACATAGAAGAATGGGAACGACATGAGCTCACCTCACTGCGGGGAATAGCCTACAAAGCAAAGACGCAAGCCGATTACCGGTTTCGAG
>JAFLJP010000160.1 GCA_022712945.1 Gammaproteobacteria bacterium
CGAAGCTCTTGATCGAAGCCCCGGTAAACGGCGGCCGTAACTATAACGGTCCTAAGGTAGCGAAATTCCTTGTCGGGTAAGTTCCGACCTGCACGAATGGCGTAATGATGGCCACACTGTCTCCACCCGAGACTCAGTGAAATTGAAATCGCTGTTAAGATGCAGCGTCCCCGCGGCTAGACGGAAAGACCCCGTGAACCTTTACTATAGCTTTGCACTGGACTTTGAATATGTTTGTGTAGGATAGGTGGGAGGCTTTGAAACCATGACGCTAGTTGTGGTGGAGCCAACCTTGAAATACCACCCTGACATGTTTGAGGTTCTAACCTGGCTCCATTATCTGGAGTAGGGACAGTGTATGGTGGGTAGTTTGACTGGGGCGGTCTCCTCCCAAAGAGTAACGGAGGAGCACTAAGGTACCCTCAGCACGGTCGGAAATCGTGCAATGAGTGCAAAGGCATAAGGGTGCTTGACTGCGAGACAGACACGTCGAGCAGGTACGAAAGTAGGTCTTAGTGATCCGGTGGTTCTGTATGGAAGGGCCATCGCTCAACGGATAAAAGGTACTCCGGGGATAACAGGCTGATACTGCCCAAGAGTTCATATCGACGGCAGTGTTTGGCACCTCGATGTCGGCTCATCACATCCTGGGGCTGTAGTCGGTCCCAAGGGTATGGCTGTTCGCCATTTAAAGTGGTACGCGAGCTGGGTTTAGAACGTCGTGAGACAGTTCGGTCCCTATCTGCCGTGGGCGTTGGAGAATTGAGAGGAGCTGCTCCTAGTACGAGAGGACCGGAGTGGACGTACCTCTGGTGTACCGGTTGTCACGCCAGTGGCATAGCCGGGTAGCTAAGTACGGACGGGATAACCGCTGAAAGCATCTAAGCGGGAAGCCTCCCTCGAGATGAGTTCTCCCTGGACTTTAAGTCCCTAAAGGGTCGTTGAAGACTACGACGTTGATAGGCAAGGTGTGGACGCGCAGTAATGTGTGAAGCTAACTTGTACTAATTGCCCGTGAGGCTTGACCATATAACACCCAAGTAGTTTGAGAGATCAGACATTGGGTTGATTGTGAGCTAGATGAAACGCCGAGATTAAAACTCCCAAAGAATTTGAAGCCGGGCGAAAGCCTGCTTCAGCAAGTTTGCCTGACGGCCATAGCGAGTTGGAACCACCTGATCCCATTCCGAACTCAGAAGTGAAACGACTTAGCGCCGATGATAGTGTGGGGGCTCCCATGTGAAAGTAGGTCACTGTCAGGCTTTTATTCTAAAGAACCCCAATTAGGTGCCAAACCTGATTGGGGTTTTTTTTTGACCGTGGTTTTTAGGTTTTCAGAGGGTATTGAAGTGGGTCATGTGGAGATTGGCAGCCACTGGTTTCATCACTGTTGTGCCGAAAGAGGGCTTGATTCAGAGACCACTTTTTTTAGGTTGATAGGGGCTATTACTCTTGTCTTGGGTGCCCTTTAACAAACTGAATGGCTTTCTTGATTGCGATGATCACTTCCTTGGTCATCTCGCTATGCTCTTTTTCTGACACGTAAAAGAGTACATCTACATTGTGTTTTATATAGCGTGGTGGCAGTGTGTTGAGTGCGATGCATGCAATATCATCGATTTCATCTTCACTTAGTTGGTTGCCCGGATCTTCTATTAATGTATTAAGGTGTTCTTGAACTAACTTTTCGTAATAGTTGTGCACCGCTTCAAATGACATGTTCTACCTCATTGTTTTATGTGGCATGGCTAAATGTGTAGTTATTGGTTTGTACCGTAAGTTATTGATCTGTGATGATCTCGGTACAACCACTATAAATTTTAGTAGGAATTTGATGTCGAATATTTTTTTCCAACTACTATCACCGTAC
Source organism: Gammaproteobacteria bacterium (assembly GCA_022712945.1). Taxonomy (GTDB): domain Bacteria; phylum Pseudomonadota; class Gammaproteobacteria; order RBG-16-57-12; family RBG-16-57-12; genus JAFLJP01. The sequence goes on from JAFLJP010000160.1 coordinate 1,871, forward strand.
TTTCTGTTACTGGTATACCAATATGAAGCCGCTCTTTTCTAAGTATATCGCTTCTTTCTCCAGGTCTGCTTGTGTTAATGGGTGGTCGTTAAGCCATTTTTTCGGGAAGGTGATTTGCAGGCTGTCTTCTTTTCCCTGGAGTGTAAAGTCGGGGGTGGGGTCGCTGTTGCGGCTGCGGTTGAGTATGAAGGCGAGGCGCAGGATGATTGCCATTTTGGTCGTGCTTTTTTGCCAGCGTTTGGGCAGGTTGCTGATGAGAGATGATTGAAATTTACGGCGGTGCAGGCGTATCAGCAGTGAGAGTTTGCGCTGCTCCTGTTGGCTGAACCCAGCGAGGTCTGAATGTTCGATGATATAGGCGCCGTGGAGGTGGTAGTGTTTATGGGCGATGTCGAGGCCAATTTCATGGAGTTGGGCAGCCCAGTTAATCCAGTCAGGGTGGTTGGCTTTGTTGAGTGACCAGCTATCACGGAGCTGTTTGAAGATGTAGAGGGCCGATTGCGTGACACGTTTGGCCTGCTCTTGGTCGATATGGTAGCGTTCAACCATATTTTTGACGCTGTAGGCACGGGTGTCTTCATGCTCGATACGTCCTTGCAGATCGTGAATAAGTCCTTCACGCAGTGCGCAGTTGGAGACAATCATTCGTGCAATATTGAGTTTTTCGAAGGTGGCGAGCAGCACCAGTACGCCACCCAAAAAGACCGGTACACGCTCTGAGCTGAGCCCGGGTAGTTTGATGTCGTCAATTTGTTTAAAGTCGGTGAGTTTTTCAACCAGCGTGTGTAACCCTTCGATGGGAATTCCTTCGCTGCTCCAACCGTTTTCAAGCAGAACGGCGCGTACCGCACGGATGGTGCCTGAAGCGCCAATCGCCTGCTTCCAATCCAGCTGCTTGAGACTCTTTTTGTGGGGTGCTAGCTCTAAACTAGCGGCTAACAGGGCCGTTTTAATGCGTTTTTCATTGATTTTTCCATCGGGGAAAAAGCGTTGGGTGATTGAGACGCAGCCTATCTCCAGACTCTCCATGTAGCGGGGGTTGAACGCTTCGCCGACAATGAGTTCGGTGCTGCCTCCGCCGATATCTACCACTAAGCGCTGACTGCTGTCTTCGGCGATACCATGGGAGACACCAAGATAGATAAGGCGCGCCTCTTCCACGCCAGTAATGATGTCGATGGGGTGACCGAGTGCCTGTTCTGCCTGGATGAGGAAGTGACCCGCTTGGCTGGCATTACGCAGTGTATTGGTACCGACGGCTCGGACGCTACCAGGTGGGAAGTCACGTAGCCGTTGACCGAAGCGCTCCAGACAGTCGACAGCCCGTTGGGCGACAGAGGCTTTTAGCTCTCCATCATCGCTAATACCCTCACCAAGGCGCACCATCTCCCGTAGTTTGTCGATCACCACCAACTGCCCCTGATGCAGGCGGGCAACAATCATGTGAAAGCTGTTGGAACCTAGGTCGATGGCAGCAATGAATTCGGGTGGCTTGTTTTTATGAGACAAGGGCGATACCTGTATTGTATGGATGGCCAGAGATGATGGATTGTCGTTACAGTCTACTCTTTTTTTTAGGTAGCTGAAAAGAGTGCTCCATATTGGATAGATAATTGAACAGGAGGTTTTGCGATGTATCAGTGTGAATATTTTGCACTTTATGAATTGTTACCGGCTCACGTGGTGAGAAGGGGTGGACACTGCTTGATCAACGGTTGTTGATCACCCTTGATCGGCTACGAAAACGGTATGCCCCAATGACAGTGAATAACTGGTTTTGGGGTGGTGAGCGGGAGTGGAGTGGTTTGCGAACCAGCGATAGCCTGTTTTATAGTTGTATCGTCAGCACAGCTTTGGGCGTGCTGCAGATTGTCTATTTGCTGCGGTGGCTGTGGATAAGGTGCGTGAGGATAAGAAGTGCTACACCGGAAACCGGCTGAAGCCTCGGCCTCTAAAGCGGGGAGGTCGAGGCTTTAGCCGATTCGCAGTTTGATCTTTACCGCAACCAGCGATTGACTGTACCGACATCCTCTTCATCGAGTACACCCGCAGCCTGCTTCAGTGTCAGGGTACTGATGATAAAGCTGTATTTGGCCTGCGCCAGATTACTTTTTGCGCGGTAGAGTTCACGGCGGGTGTTTAAGACATCAACGGTGGTACGGGTGCCTACTTCCAAACCAGCCTCACTGGCTTCCAGTGCGCTTTGGCTTGAAATAAGTGCTTGTTGGAGCGCTTTCACTTGGCTGATGGCGGCACTGACATCCAGAAAGGCACTGCGCACCTGGCGTTCCACTGCACGGCGCTGTTGTTCATGCTGCTCTTTAGCGGCAGTCAATTGGTGTTGCGCCTGGCGCACCTTTGATTGGGTTTGTCCGCCTTGATAGAGCGGTATGTTCAGTTGTAGCGAGATGCTGGTTGATCTGTTGCCCACAAAGGAGCTGAAACTATCATCCGAATAGCGGTGGCTGGCATTTAAGTCGAGAGTTGGTTGGTGACCGGAGCGTGCCAGTTTAACCGCCTGTTCGCTGATGGCTAATGTTTGCGTCAGGGCGGTTAACTCTTTGTTGTTATCTTTTGCCAGTGCCAGCCAGTGCGTTTGATCACTGGGCTGTGGTTGCTGCAGTGGCATGTTATCAGCAAGTGGTGCGATGATTTCCACGGGTTGGTTGATGATCTCCTGTAGTGCCAGGCGGGCAATGGCTAGGCGATTTTCAGCGACGATCTCTGTTGCCTTTGCATTGTCAAAGGCGGCTTGTGACTCGTGCACATCGGTAACGGCAATCAGCCCAACATCGAAGCGTTGCTTGGTCTGTTCCAGTTGTCGCTCGATAGCCGCTTTTTCTGCCTGGGAAAATCGTAGGTTATCCTGTGCTGCCAAGGTGTCAAAATAGGCGCTGGCGACTCGTATAATTAACGCCTGTTGTGCGGCGCTGAAGTTGATTTTAGACCGTTTCACCTCAGCTTTTGCTTGGCGATTGGTGACATAGGTGCTGTGCCGATAGAGGGGTTGCTTTAGGTCAATGGCATAGCCCTTGCTGATGATGTCGCGCCCCGGGCTTTCACGCCAATCTTTGCCGGTATTGGCACTGAAGTTGATATCGGGGTAGTAGCCGCCTTGCGCTTGTACCGCCAGCTCCTGATCGGCAAGGTGTGTTGCTTCTGCTGATTTGAACTGAGGATCTACCTGCTTTGCCGTTTGATAGATGCTTTGCAGGTTCTCACCTGCATGAGCATGAAGCGGGCTGAATACGAAAACGATGAGTGCTAGCCAATATCGAGACATCTTATACTCTCCATAGCTGAATTTAGTAGCGAGCCATTTCAGGGTCAACCTGTAACGCCCAGTGGTGAATCCCCCCGAGTAGATTGAAAACCTGATCAAAGCCATTCTGTTTCAGCTTGATGGCAATTTGCTGGGCGCGGATACCGTGCTGGCAAATGACAACAATCGCCTGAGTTGGATCAAGCTGTTCAAGTGACGGCATTAGTGTTTTATGTGGAATATTGAGGGAGCCCTCGATATGGCAGATTTCATACTCCCACGCTTCACGAATATCCAGCAGCACAAGTTGGTCGTTGTCATCAAGGCGCTGTTTGAGCTTTATGGGTGTGATCTGTTGCATAGGTCGGTGCTCTAGCTAATATTGAAATATTAGTATATTCTAATATTCCGGTATTACAAGGTGAATTTCGGGGTTGCTTTGAGGCCATCGATAGCGGCTGTTTCAGTTTCAAAGAGTGCTTCTTTGTGCCACTCACTTTCACCAGTACGCGTAATCAATGTTGCTTCCATTATCGGTGTCTGGCCAATAACCGCAAACATGCGGCCACCTACTTTTATTTTTTCCAACAGGCTCTGAGGCACTTGCTCTGGAAATGAGGTGGTGCAGGCGATGGCATCGAATGGGCCATTTTCAATATTGCCTTCGATTGCATCTGTGGTAGAGAAGGTGACGTTATTAATTTCAAGTGTTGCCAGTGTCATTTTAGCCTTTTCAATAAAGGCACTATTTTTGTCGATGCTGTAGACGTGCTGGGCTAATTGGGCCAGTAGTGCGGTCAGGTAGCCTGAGCCGGTACCAATTTCCAGTACGGCCTCATCTTCTTTAACATTCAGTTCCTGAAGCAGGCGAGCACAGATAAGCGGTTTTTCAATTGACTGGCCGTGACCAATTTTGATCTCAGTGTCAGCATAGGCGAGGGTGTTATAGGCGTGGGGGACAAACTGTTCCCTAGGCGTTTCGTGCAGTACGCTCAATACCCGTGCATCCAATACATCCCAAGTGCGGACTTGCTGTTCAACCATATTAAAGCGGGCTTGCTCTTGGTTTATGCTTGTCATCGTTAACTCCGTACAAAAATCGTTGTGTAAATTTTTAGCCAGTGCATATAACAAGGTTATATTGGCGGATCAGTTGTTCTGCCCACTGTCATGGCAAGGCGAGCTTCGCAGAGAATGGTTGTTCCCTTCACAAGAAGCACAGAGCAACCCTTCGGGCGACCCTGTAGCGTTCCGCCTCGGCGTTATAGACCTTAGCAAGGGAATAACCATTGCTTTCAGGCCCTGCCTTGATGCGAAATGCCACAGGGTCGCTGATTCGTCGATATAACCTGTACAATGCACTAGAGATTACGGTGTTTGTGACCTTCTGGCAAGAGTGCCAATCGTTACTCCCTATATGGAGTAAATTTGACATTAATAGTTGACTGCCAAACTCTGCTATTAATCGCAATTTTTGCAACATCCTGTTACCATTCGCTGTTTACAGGCTGGGGGTGTCCACCAGATTATTGATGGTGTACTGAGATAGACCCTTTGAACCTGATCCGGTTAACCCCGGCGTAGGGAAGCTGCTTGATCGAGATTAATCTCAAGCCTTGCCTGCGTCCATATCCAATATTTTGTTAGGTGATGATATGAGCGCAATTCCAGAAGATTTTGTCCTGAAAGCCTCCCAGCTCTCTGAGCAGGTTACCCAGCCCTTTTCCGGCTCAAAAAAGATTTATATTGAAGGTTCCCGCCCCGATATTCGTGTACCGATGCGTGAGATTCATCAGGCCGATACCCACACTGACAGTGGCGTGGAAGAGAACCCACCGATCACGGTCTATGACACCTCAGGCCCGTTCACTGACCCCGAAGTGACGATTGATCTGATGAAAGGAATGCCTGATGTGCGCAGCGCCTGGATTGAAGAACGGGGCGATACCGAATGGCTGGATGGTCCAACATCAGACTATGGTCAGCAGCGCCAAAATGCACCTGAACTGGCTCACCTGCGCTTTGAACACATTCGCACTCCACGCCGCGCCAAAGCGGGTCAAAATGTCTCGCAAATGCACTACGCCAAACAGGGCATAGTGACACCTGAGATGGAGTATATTGCGATTCGTGAAAACTGCCGCTTGCAAGAGTTAAAGGCAGACCCTCGTTACAGTAAGCTGCTGCGTCAGCATGTTGGTCACAGTTGGGGAGCGGATATTCAATCGGAGATTACTCCAGAGTTTGTGCGCGATGAGGTGGCCGCAGGCCGTGCGGTGATTCCCTGCAATATCAACCACCCCGAACTGGAGCCGATGATTATCGGCCGCAACTTCCGCACCAAAATCAATACCAACATTGGTAACTCGGCGGTCACCTCTTCTATCAATGAAGAGGTAGAGAAGATGGCTTGGTCTGCCCGTTGGGGGGGCGACACCCTGATGGACCTCTCCACCGGTAAAAATATTCACGAAACTCGGGAGTGGATCCTGCGTAACGCACCGATGCCCATCGGTACCGTGCCAATTTATCAGGCACTGGAGAAGGTGAATGGCAAAGCAGAAGAGCTCACCTGGGAGATCTTTAAAGACACCTTGATCGAGCAGGCAGAGCAGGGGGTAGACTACTTCACCATCCATGCCGGAGTGCTGTTGCGCTACGTGCCACTGACGGCGCATCGAGTCACCGGAATCGTCTCTCGAGGTGGCTCCATTATGGCGAAGTGGTGCCTGGCGCATCACCAAGAGAATTTCCTCTATACCCACTTCAATGAGATCTGTGAAATTATGAAGGCCTATGATGTGGCCTTCTCACTGGGTGATGGCTTGCGCCCCGGTTCACTGGCCGATGCCAATGATGCGGCACAATATGGCGAGCTGGAGACCCTCGGCGAGCTGACCAAAATTGCTTGGCAGCACGACGTACAGGTGATGATCGAAGGCCCGGGCCATGTGCCGCTGCAAATGATTAAAGAGAATGTGGATAAAGAGCTGAAAGATTGTTTTGAAGCGCCATTCTACACCCTGGGCCCGCTGGTCACCGATATTGCACCGGGCTATGACCACATTACCTCGGCAATTGGAGCCGCCAACATCGGTTGGTACGGTACCGCCATGCTCTGTTACGTCACCCCCAAAGAGCACCTGGGGCTGCCAAACAAAGAGGATGTGCGGGTCGGCATCATCTCATACAAAATTGCCGCCCACGCTGCAGACCTCGCCAAGGGGTTCCCCGGCGTGCAGTTGCGTGACAATGCGATGTCCAAATCTCGCTTTGAATTCCGTTGGAATGACCAGTTTAACCTCGGATTCGACCCCGAACGTGCCCGTGAATACCACGACGAAACCATGCCCAAAGAGGCGCATAAAGTAGCACACTTCTGCTCTATGTGCGGCCCCAACTTCTGTTCGATGAAAATCACCCAGGATGTCCGCGAATATGCCGCTAAACAGGGTATTACCGAAAATCAGGCGCTGGAGAAAGGGATGCAGGAGAAAGCGATACAGTTTGTTAAAAGTGGTTCTGAAATTTATAAAAAGACTTAGGGATGTAGAATTTATTAAAATACCGCTCTTACTTGTCTTTTTTCCCACCCTATCTAGGCCGGTATTCGTTGCGTAGCTCACTATGCGCCCAATACCGGCCTAGATCTAGATAGGGTGAACAACATTCGGCGTAATAACGGTACTTTAACTTCTTCTACATCCCTTAGAGGAAAAGAGAGTTTGTTATAGTGAAACAGAAAGCTCACAATTGTGGGCTTTTTTGTGTATGAATTCTCCTTTATTGCCTTTTTCGTCGCATATAAGTGCCGGTTAGTATGCTGATTGGCAGTGCGACACCGGTAACGATAACGGATGAAATCATCCAGTAAGGATCCATGTAGCCTGCTTCGGCATAGGCGAGGCCGTGGAAGATCAGCAGGGTGTAGGTGACGCTGGCGATGTTGGCTGGTCGGTCCTTCTTGATAAAATAGTGACAGAACAGGCTGCAGATAAGTGAGATGATGGCAGCCGCAAGCAGGCTGATGATCAGGGCGGTCATGAGTTTTCCTCGGGATTCTTTCTGTTCGGCCTATTTTACCCTGTAATCAGGGGGTGCTGGTAGGAGGATTTTGGAACTGAATGTTGATTCAGAAATCTCTGACCAGAATTGTTCATCGTCTCCTTAACGCGCACTTCACTCCGTCCAGCTGAAGATTCCAGGATTAAGTATTGGTTTGAGTGTCCGACTAACAATCCTATGCGGATCTGCAATATGTTTTTCCACTTCCGAATTGATCCGGATAACCGAGGTTTTTCATGCTGAAGCTTGGCGGTAAGCTCATTCTGGGTGTGTTGTTAACGCTTGGAACAATCTTTTTTGTCGGGCTTTACTTTGTGCTGGATAAGCAGGCAAGCGGTATGCTAGAGGAGGTTCGCGATAATTCGGTCTCCATTTCCAATATCGTCAGTTTGAGTGTTGGCGAATTTTTGGGTGAAATTAAAAATCAGCATGACCAGATACAGAATCTGGTGGTTGAATTAGCTGAACGTCCCGGTGTTGAAAGGGTGTTGGTTCTGGGTGAGGATCGGCATGTTATTGCCCACGCGGATCCTGAACAGGTGGGTATCCGGCTGGAAAGTAAGCTGCTTTCAGTGGTTGATAGCATTTTTGAGAGCGGCAGGCAGGGCGATGTTTTCTTGATAGATGAGTTCTCATCTATGCATTTTATTCCAGTGGTTGAAGAGAAAGAGCTTGATAGTCAGGTGATTGGTGTGGTGGTGGTTTCTCTGCTTCCTGATCTATCTGTAGATAGTCGTGTTGAAGCTGTTTTGCAAGTTGTCCGGGCGCGTATGATGCCAATACTGTTGCAGATAAAGGATAAAAAATATTTTCTGAATAATCTGGTGACTCAGGTTCGCGGCATTGTGGAGGTGATGAACCTTGAGGTCTATAACGAGCAGATTATGTTGTTGCAGTCGTATGGTGATCATCAATTAGTCGACCCGGTTATTTTGTCATCTGCCATCAAACGGGTGTTTCAGTCAGGTGATATTCACGAGTCCGGGGGGGATGGTGTTGGTTATTACCAGCGGTTAGAGCCGATATTTTTCTCTGATGATAGAAAAGTGATCGGAGTGGTGCGTCTGGTGATGAACCTGCAACCGGCTCTGGATAATGTGGAAAGCCTCTCCCAAACCATGCGGCTGATTGTAGTGATCATGGTGGTCGCTATATTTTTTGTTCTCTCATGGTTGATGCAACGGGTTATTATTCGCCCTATCCGCTCACTTTCTGAGTCGGCACAACTGCTTGCACAGGGCCATTTTCACAAGGTTGAGGTGCTGGATACCCAGGATGAAATTTCTGAGCTGGGGCACTCGTTCAACCGTATGGTGGATTATCTTTCTGACTCTCAGGAGCGTCTGATTAATGCGAATGAATATAATGAAAAAATTCTTCGCACCATGAGTGATGCACTACTGGTTATCGGGTTGGATAACCGGATAGAGCACATTAACGATGCGGGTTTAAAGCTATTGCATTATGACTCACGGAATGATGTGGTTGGTTTTCCTCTTAGCCTAGTCTGTAGTGATACCCCCGACTACAAAGGTGAGCAATTAACTTTTCTGATGGGAAGCTACGATTTTAATGATCAGGAAAAATACCTAATTACACGCACCGGTGGTTATGTGCCGGTACTGTTCTCTTTTTCACATATTTATGACACCAATGGTGATATGGATGGCGCGGTCTGTGTGGCGAAGGATATTACCGAGCGCAAACGAACGGAACAGATTTTGCGTGATGCCCATACTGAATTGGAGCAGCGGGTTAAGCATCGTACAGAAGAGCTATTTCAAGAGAAAGAGCGGTTGCAGGTGACGTTGCGTTCAATCGCAGAAGCGGTAGTGACGGTGGATAATTCGGGGCGGATCGCCTACTTTAACCCCGCCGCCGAACAGGTGACAGGCTGGACTTCTCATGAAGTCGTTGGCTGCGTATTGGAGGAGGTGCTGCCCTTTTTTGATGATAAGGGCGAGCAGATGAACGCTGAACTGTTGAAAGAGTGTATCGAGCGGGGATATTGTGGGCAGGTGAGTGCCAATTACAGCATGAATCTACTCAATCGTCACGAGACGATGGTGGCGATTGAGAGCACTATCGCTCCGATGCTGGATAATGACGGTGATGTGACGGGTGTGGTGGTTGTTTTCAGAGATGTGAGTGAAGAGCGCCAGTTGCGTCAACAGCTGTTGCACCAGGCTAATCATGATGCGTTAACCGGGTTGTTTAATCGCCTGGTTTTTGAGAAAAAATTAAGTGAGGCGCTTAACCAGGCGCGCACCACGAGTACTGAACACGCGGTGCTGTTTTTGGATCTTGATCAATTCAAGGTGGTCAATGACACCTGCGGTCATGTGGCTGGTGATGCGTTGCTGCAACAGCTGACATCGCTACTGCGTGAAAAGATGCGCGCAACCGATATTTTGGCCCGTCTTGGTGGGGATGAGTTTGGTGTGGCACTGAGTAACTGTTCTTTGGATCACGCTAAAAAAATAGCCCTCTCTCTGCTAGATATTGTGCGGGAGTTTCGTTTCATCTGGGAAGATAAAACCTTTGAGGTCGGTGTCAGTATCGGCCTGGTGATGCTCGATGAAAACTCGGAAAGTGTCGCATCCATAATGAGTGCCGCTGATATTGCCTGCTATGCAGCGAAAGATGGTGGGCGAAACCGTTACCATCTTTACGAATCAAGTGATACCGAACTAAAGCAACGCCACGGCGAGATGCAGTGGGTGACGTTGATTAGTAAAGCAATTACCGAAGATCGTTTTGTTCTACACCTACAGGAGATTAAGGCGCTAAAAGGTGATCAACAGGGGGTGCATTATGAAGTGCTATTACGAATGGTGGGTGATAATGGTGATTTGATACCCCCAGGTGCATTTTTGCCTGCGGCAGAACGTTATGGCCTGATTGCCAATGTGGATCGCTGGGTGATTGAAAAAGGGTTGGGCATTTTAGCCAAATATTTAGCACGTAACCCAGGGGAGTTGTGTGTTTTTGCCATTAACCTTTCCGGGTTATCAATAGGTGATGATGGTTTTCTCGACTATGTTCAAGAGCAAATAACACGGCATCAGCTGCCTCACCACTGCATCTGTTTTGAAATTACCGAGACGGCGGCGGTGGCGAACTTGGCTCACGCCCGTCGATTTATCAAAGCATTGCAAGCCCTGGGGTGCAAGTTTGCCCTGGACGATTTTGGTAGCGGTGTCTCATCATTCAGTTACCTGAAAAATTTACCGGTGGATTTCCTCAAAATTGACGGCATGTTTGTGCGGGATATGGCGGAGGACTCGATTGACTACGCCATGGTTGAAGCAATTAATCATATTGGGCAGGTGATGGGGCTTAAGACGATTGCTGAGTTTGTTGAAAGCCAAGCTATTCTTGACTGCTTAATCGCGCTGGACGTTGATTATGCTCAGGGTTATTTCATTGGTGAGCCAGTTCCTCTTGAGGATATTGATTAGCATTGGCATTGCGGGCAAAAGAAGCTCGATCTCTGTCCCTGGGTGATCTGCTTGATTGGCGTGTTGCAGTGAAAGCATGGTTGGTTGCTTCGCCCGTACACCCGCAGCTGTTGTTGAAAGTAACCCGGTTTCCCATCGCTTTGGGTGAAGTCTTTTAAGGTGGTTCCGCCTTGTTTTATCGCCTCGCTAAGCACTTTTTTGATAATTCCCACCAATTGCTGACACTCTGCTTTAGTGATGCTACTGGCTTTTTGTCGCGGATCGATACCACAGAGAAACAGTGATTCGTTGGCATAAATATTACCGACACCCACTACCACCTTGTTATCCATTAAAAAGGGTTTAATGGCAATTTTTCGTTTGCGTGACGCTTGGTGCAAGTGGTTGGAATTGAAATCTTCACTGAGCGGCTCCGGGCCGAGGTTTTTCAGAAGGGGATGCTGTGGTGTGGGTTGTTCGCTCCATAATACTGCACCAAAGCGGCGTGGATCGTTCAGGCGCAGGCATTGGCCATTTTCCATCACCAAGTCAAAGTGATCATGTTTTTCTGCCGCTGTTTGAGTTGGCAAAATGCGTAGAGTACCCGACATGCCGAGATGGAGAATCAAGGTGCCGTGCGGGAAGCCGAGCAGGAGATATTTGGCTCTGCGTTCGATGCTGTGCAACGTCTGCCCAGGTAGTATTTGAGTTAATTCAGCAGGGATTGGCCAACGCAGGGTGGGGTGGCGAATAATCACCTGCTTCACTGTTTTCCCTTGCAGGTGTGGTGTGATTCCCCGGCGGACGGTTTCTACTTCGGGTAGTTCAGGCATCGCTATTCGCTTTCTATTTCAAGTGCTGGCAGTCGAGTGAGTCGACTTAGGCTACCCTCACTCAGGTGGTATTGAATGCCCAGTTCAGGGCGGGCAATAATCAGCTCCGGGTCGCTGCTGATCAGTTCAAACGCAATGGTTCCTTGTTTTTCAAGGGTTACCTGTAGCGTGGCCTCGCTATCGGTTGGCTGATAGGGGGCGACCACCAATGCTTGTGTCTGCTGCCAGTTGTTGATGAGCTGCTGGGTCTGGTCTGCTGAGTAGTTCTCTGGTGGAGGGGTGAGATGCCAGATACCGTCACTCTTTTTCAGCACTAAATCATCGACCAGTGTCAGGGCGGTGATGTGAGCATCGTCGGGGAGTAGCTTTAGTGATACATAGTCATGAGCTTCGCCGCTGAGCTGGTGGGATAGTGTGTCGTAGATCATGTGAACCTGCTCACCAAATTGCAGGTAGCGCAGCTGGTTAAGTGGGTTGCGTTCACCAAAACAGGCGTGTTGCTGATTGTATTCGATGCAGAGGAATGGGTTCTCAAGGCCAATCTGCCCAGGCTCTATCTCATCAAGTGGGTATCTGATCAGGCTTTCGCTCCCCAGCAGTGCCAGTAGTTCCGAAATGAGGTGGGCCTTGGCGGGTAGTGCTGGCTGTTGTAACCACCACGGTTGATTTTTTTTGTGCAGCACAATGCCGGGGTAGCCCCGGCGGGTGACGGTTATTGTGTCGATCGATGCGCTATCCAGCGGACCTGCTACAGTTGTGGCTTTAGCCGGTGCAGGCTCTTCACCGGGCCAGAAGGTGATGGTGAGCAGTAGCGCTAACACTGCCAGTAATGAAATATTGAGCCGGTTTTTTGATGACATCAGCGTCTCCTGCGGGTGAGCCAGATCCCGATGCCGCTCAGTAGTAGTCCACCAGGGATGGCAAGCAGGAAGCTAAAGCCGATAAAGCCCTGTTCGATAGTGCTGAGTTCCAGGTGGCGGTCATCACTGATTTTGGTTGGGATGGAGATGAAGCGGTCATCATGGCTGAGCCAGTTGATGATGTTGACCCCAAGGTTCAGGTTGCCGCCATTGCCGATATAGCTGTTGGAGATGAAGTCAGCATCGTGAATAATTACCGCGCGCTGTTGGTGCTCTGCTATCTCTCGGGTTAGTGCCAGCCCCAGTATGATGGGGCCGGGGTGGTCTCGGCCACTATTAAAATCGACACGATCAACAATTTCATCTTGCTCAAGCCAGCTGCGCTCCAGAGTGGTAAGGATGACATCCACCTGCCAGGGAGACTCTTCATTGATCAACAGTCCACCTGCTTGCGGAAAGAGGGTCAACGCTTCCATTTGTGCGGTTATCGGGTGTTGAGTGTATTCGCTAACCAGAGCAAAGCGTGGGTCGGTAATGCCCAGTAGTTGTCCTGTGGGGTCAACCAGGGTGCCTTGCTGTATCTCGATGCCCAGCTGCTCTGCCAGTGGTTGCAGGTTGGTCTGCTGTTCGGGTTCCAGCAGCCAGAGCAGGTTTCCTCCCTGTTCGACATAGCGCTGAATCATGGTTATCTCACCGGGTAGTAGCGGGGTTTGCGGGTCGGCAATCACCAATACAGCGGTGTTGGTGGGAATTTCGGGTTGGGTGCTGAGGTTGATGCGGTGCAGCTGGAAGCCTTTCTGTTGCAGCTGCTTCCCCCACTCACCGATGTGGAAGTTGGCTTCACCCAATGGATCTCGCTCACCGTGGCCCGCAAGAAAAACGATCCAACGCTCATCAATGCGTGCCAGCCGTTGCAGTGCATTGGTGATGCTCTCTTCGGATAGTAGTTTGATGTTTTCGCTCTTTTCACCGTAGTGAATGACCAACTCTCCCTCCAGGGTGATCCCTTGCTCTCTGACGGTTTGCGGGTCGGTGTCGGGGTTGATAAAGCTTAGTTCGATATCCGCTCTGTTTCGCTGGTAGCGGGAGAGTAGCTTACTAATCGCCTCCCGGCTGAAGCTGCCCTCTCGAACAAAGGCGACGACCCTCACCGGTTTGTCGAGGGTGGCGAGTAGCGCTATGGAGGTATCAGAAAGGGTATTGCGGCTGTTGCTTGTCCAGTCTGACTCCAGGGTATAACGGGTGCTCAACCAGGCTAGCAGGCCAATGATCGCCAGAAATAGCACCAGAAATATCAGGTTTTGCAGGCGTTGCTGATTTTTTGTGGGGTGTGTGTTAGCCATAACGTGTTCAGAGCTTCCTTAGGGTTGTAAACGATCGGCATCCAGGCGACGGATCGCCAGTACCAGAAAGCAGAAAATAAACAGCAGAAAATAGGCGATGTCGGCACTGTTAAATACTCCCCTTAGCAGTGGCTGAAGGTGCTGCAGCATCGAGAGATAGGCCAGCACCCCGTCGGGGGCGCTGTTGCTTGCCCAGTTAAGAATCCACAGCAGCAGCAGTGCCCCAAAAGTGGTGATGGCGGCGACGGTGGGGTGGCTGGTGAGGCTGGAGATATAGAGACCGATGGCTGAAAAGCTTGCCAGCATCAGCGTAAGGCCGAGCAGTCCGGCGGCCAGCATGCCGATGTCTAGGTTGCCGCCCAGCAGCAGGGAGAGTGGCATCAGGGCAATCAACAACACCATGATCAACAGAAAGCTGAGAATGCCGAGGTATTTTCCAAGAACGATTTCACTCATGGAGATTGGTGCGGAGAAGAGCAGTGGCAGAGTCTGGTTGCGGCGCTCCTCACTGATGAGTCGCATGGTGAGCAGGGGAACGACCAATAACAGTACAATGGCTGCATTGCCGAGTAGGGGGGCTACCACCACTTCGGTGATACCCGGTGCGTTGTCGAGCATGGCAATTTGCGCCTGCCACTGGAGAAAAGTATCGACTTGGGAGAGAAACATAAAACCAAGAATCAGCTGCACCACCGCCAAAATGGCCCAGGCAAGAGGGGAGAGGAACATGCTGCGTAGCTCACGGCCCGCCAGGGTCAGTATCATCATGGTTGAACGGCCTCATCATGGTGGGGCTCACGGCAGGTGAGGTCGACAAATACCTCTTCCAGACTCATACGCTCGGGGGTCAGTTCAAATAAGCCCCATCCCTCACTGACGGATGCGTTAACCAATGCCTCGGTGGGGTCTTGCTCTGCCAGAAAGTGGATGCGCCGGGTCTGTTTATCTACGGACTCTACATCTTGAACGCCAGCGAGTGAAAGTATGGTTGAGGTTGGCGGCGGACGTTTAAAGCGGAGCAGCAAGGCGGTGGTCTGCATGCGTTCGCTCATGTTCTCTATGGTGTCGTTGAAGACCAGTTCACCCTGGTTGATGATCTGGACGCGGTCGCAAGTGGCTTGTACCTCTGGTAAAATATGGGTAGAGAGGATGACGCTATGGCTCTGGCCCAACTCCCGAATCAGTTGACGAATTTCACGGATTTGAATCGGGTCGAGGCCCACAGTCGGTTCATCCAGCAGCACCAGTGCAGGGTTATGGATAATCGCCTGGGCGATACCGACACGTTGTTGGTAGCCTTTGGATAGATTGCCAATCAAGCGTCTGCCCATCTGTTCAAGACCACAGCGCTGTTTGCAGTTATCCACTGCGGTGTTGATGGTAGATTTGGCAATACGATTAAGGCGAGCGGCATAGTTGAGGTATTCATCGACGGTGAGCTCTTTGTAGAGGGGGGGCTGCTCCGGTAAAAAGCCCAATGCCGCCTTGGCCTGTTTGGGGTCATCTAGTATGTCGAAGCCATCAATGATCGCACTGCCTGAGGTGGGGGCGAGGTTGCCGGTGATCATCTTCATGGTGGTGGATTTCCCCGCCCCATTGGGGCCAAGGAAACCAAGCACTTCACCCCGCTTAAGGGAGAAACTGATCCCGTTGACAGCTTTAATAGTACCGTAATGCCGAGCGAGTGACTCGACCTGTAACAGCGGTATTGTGTGTTGATCCATCTGTTTGAATTTACTGACTTAGCCAAAATTGAGTTCTATGATAGATTGGAATGTTAAAAGTTCATACCTGTTTATGGCGCTATAAATGAAGCGGGCTTTCGCATGTCTTTGATGTTCAGCGGGCTTGCCGGTTAATACTGTTTGGGTATGAACCCAACACGAAGAGGTGAAGAGAGTGTTTAGAAGCTTTTATATTCTATTGATTATGTTCGTTGCATTGCCGGCGGTGGCGAAAGAGTTTGTTGTGAGCCAAAAGAATACGATGTTCCTATTTCAGGGGAGTCCGGTGGAGCAGATACAGGTTGAGGCTGGTGATAGGATCAAGTTCATTAATGACGATCCCTTCTATCACAATATTTTTTCGAGCTCTGAATTGAATCGTTTTGATTTGGGGGTGTTTCACCAGGGAGAGGTTCGTTCAATAACATTTGAGCGGCACGGTGAAGTTGATCTCGAATGTTCAATTCATCCTGATATGCTTTTAAAAGTTGATGTACAACAAGGTGCTAATCATGAGTAATAAACCTCAAATTAAAACAGATGCGCTGTATCAATTGTTACGAACCGGTGATATTGAAATATTTAATCAACGCAGAGCAGCCGGTGAGGTTTGTGATCTGACCGGGTGTGATTTTCGGGGGCTGGATCTTCGTGGCATGGATGCGGAAGGTCTTGACTTGAGTGATGGCTATTTCAGGCAAACCGATCTCCGTGCAGTGGATCTTCGGGCGGCGCAGATGGAGGGTGCCAGCATTCACGGTGCGATGATCTCCGGTGCTTATTTCCCCCGTGAATTGAGTGGTGATGAAATCTATCTTTCGCTCGCCCATGGCACGCGAATGCGTTACGGCTGTTAGCGGCTCTTGACAATGTAAGTCGATTCTGTAAGATACGCGGTTCTTGTTGTGTGGTGCCCGGTAAATTGGTCGGGTGGCGGCGTGACCAAAAGAATATTATGAGGACATCGAAATGAAGGCTGAAATTCATCCAGCGTACGAAGAGATCACAGTAAGCTGTAGCTGTGGTAATCGTTTTAAAACCCGTTCAACCATGTCAAAAGATCTGTCGTTGGAGGTCTGTTCAGCTTGCCACCCATTCTACACGGGCAAGCAGCGTCTGGTTGATACCGCGGGTCGCGTTGATAAATTCCGTCAAAAGTACGGCATGTAATCAGCCTCTATTTCGACTGTTTTACGGAAAGGCGCCCATGTGGCGCCTTTTTTCTTTCAGTCAGAAAGAGTTATGGTAACTATTCCGCGTATTCATCTTTCTTCGTTATTTTCGTACTCAATCAGTTACATATGCCCTATATGCTCCCTCTTTCCGTGCGAAAATGCCTCGATTTTAGATAAAATCTAAACACGCTGAATAGCTACAAGTTATGAAACGTTTAAATATGACGCTAATACGCATACTTATTGGATGCTGAAAACAACTGGATCGATTGCCATGACTAAAGACTTGAAACAAGCTGCACTTGATTATCACGCATTACCCACGCCGGGAAAGATCGGTATTGCGATCACCAAGCCCTGCAACAGCCAGGCAGACCTCTCTCTGGCTTATACGCCAGGCGTTGCTGAACCGGTGAGGGCGATTGCCGAAGATGAAGAAAATGCCTTCAAATACACCGCTAAAGGGAATTTAGTTGCCGTGATTACCGATGGTACTGCGGTTTTAGGGCTAGGTAATGTGGGTGCGCTGGCCGGAAAGCCGGTTATGGAAGGTAAGGCGGTTCTGTTTAAACGCTTTGCGGATATCGACGTGTTTGATATTGAGGTTGATAGTGATACTTCTGAGCAATTTATTGAGACAGTTGAGCGAATCGCCACAACGTTTGGCGGTATTAATCTTGAAGATATTGCGGCGCCGCACTGTTTTGAGATCGAAAAACGTCTGGCTGAAAAACTGGATATCCCGGTTTTTCATGACGATCAGCACGGCACGGCAATTATCATTGCTGCCGGCTTGATGAATGCACTGGAGCTACAGAGCAAGACGATTGAAGCAGCCAAAATTGTCTGTTTAGGTGCAGGTGCAGCGGGCATTGCCTCCATGACTCTGCTGGTCTCTCTGGGTGCCAAGCTGGAAAATTTGCGTCTGGTTGATCGAAAGGGGGTGATTCGCAGTGCACGTGATGGTTTGAATGAGTACAAGCAAGCCTTCGCAATTGAAACTGATGACGTCACGCTTGAGGATGCCATGACCAATGCGGATGTCTTTATCGGTGTCTCCGGGGCAAATTTGGTGAATGAGGCGATGCTAGCAAGTATGGCAGACAAGCCGATCGTCTTTGCACTATCAAACCCCGATCCAGAAATTAGCCCGAAGCTTGCCCGCTCTGTGCGCAGTGATTTGATTATGGCTACCGGGCGCAGTGATTATCCAAATCAGGTGAATAATGTTTTGGGTTTCCCTTTCATCTTTCGCGGTGCTCTGGATGTGCGAGCTAAAGCGATCAATGAAGAGATGAAAGTAGCAGCAGTAAATGCACTGTGTGCCTTGGCTCACGAACCAGTACCGCAAGAGGTGCTAGATGCTTATCAGGCTGAATCGATGAGTTTTGGGTTGGATTATATTATTCCCAAGCCGTTGGACTCCCGCTTGATGGATTACGTCGCCAGTGCTGTTGCAAAAGCGGCGGTGGAGAGTGGTGTCGCCAGGGCGCCTTACCCGGCGCATTACCCTCAGAACGTGTGATTAAAATAGCTCCTCTGGCTCATCGACCACAGGAGATAAATCACCACTGTTATCACCTGCTTCGATAATAGCGCCTGCCCTGCTTGCCGGGGTGGGCGCGCGCTCTTTGGGCGCGTGTTCTGCGCGAAACGTTTCAAATATTGCTTGATCATCATTACTGCTGGCCAGCTTGCCACTGATGGGGTCAATGCGTACTGTCAGCATGCCCGGTGGTTGAGGAAGGTCCATATTGGGGATGCCGCGAAGGGCCTCCTCCATGTAATCAATCCACATTGGCAGTGCTGTGCGCCCGCCGGTTTCACGGTTGCCGAGCGCCCGGGGTTGATCAAAGCCGACCCAGGCAGTAGCCACTTGTGCTGGGCTGAAGCCAGAGAACCAGGCATCAAATTGGTCATTGGTGGTTCCGGTCTTTCCGTGGAGATCATTTCGCCCCAGCCGCCGTGCTTTTCTTGCGGTGCCGCGATTAACAACATCCTTTAAAATAGAACTGATTTGATAGATGGTCTGGGATGATATGGCTTGAGAAGCAAAGGGGGTCTCGGCCGTTTTTTGTTCATCGGACAGGCAGTCGGTGCAGGCCAGTTTGGGTGATGCCTGATATAGCACGTTGTCACGACTATCCAGAATTTGTGAAATAAAGTAAGGGTCTACCTTGAAGCCACCATTGGCGAATACCGCATAACCAGTTGCAATATCAAGTGGCGAAAAGGAGGCGCTACCCAGTGCCAGAGATAGATCATTGGGCAGGTGACTGGTCTCGATGTTGAACTTTTTGCTGTAGTTGATGGCGTAGCGAATGCCAATATCCTGAAGGATGCGAATGGAGACGAGATTTCGGGAGTGAATAAGCGCTTCGCGCATTCGAGTGGGGCCAAAAAATTTACCGCTGTAGTTTTCTGGACGCCAAGTGGTCTCCAGCGCATTATCTTCAAATACAACGGGCGCATCATTGATTAGAGTGGCCGGTGTATAGCCTTTGTCGAGTGCGGCAGTGTAGAAAAAGGGTTTAAAGTTTGAGCCGGGTTGGCGTGCACCTTGAGTGGCACGGTTGAATTTACTACGGTAGAAATTATAACCACCCACGAGGGCCTGAATGGCACCGCTATTGGGGTTTAGTGCAACAAAAGCACCCTCTATTTTAGGGGTTTGGGCTAAAGACCACTCACCATTTTTTAGCTGTTGTATCTCTATTACATCACCCGTTTTGAGTATATCCGCAGGGTTTTGAGGCCTAGGGCCTCTTTTTCCACTGTTTTCATTAATCAATCGGGCCCATTTCAAATTTTCCCAGACAATTATTATTTCGCCATGCAGAGGGTGTTGAAGTGTGACATCTGTATCGTTAACCCCCGTGACGAGCGCGATGGTGAGAGGGTCATCTGTTTTATAGTTTGAAAGGGTTTGTTTTAAAGTGGCAGCATCAAGTTCGCTATCGATCTCTATGTGGCCCCTCGGGCCGTAATAGCCCTGGCGGCGTTCGTAGTTGAACAGAGCATTTTGCAGTGCATGATTGGCGGCAACCTGACGGCTGCTGTTAATGGTTGTGTATACCTGTAGACCTTGGGTGTAACTGTCGCTACCGTACTGCTTGTATAGTTCGGATCTGACCATTTCAGCGATATACGGGGCTGAAACTTTGACCTGATTGTGATGCAGAATGGCGCTATCAACTGTCGCGGTAGCCTGTTTGAACTCTTCTTTGTTGATGAAGTTTAGCTGATGCATGCGACGCAGTACGTAGTTTCGGCGCAAGGTGGCTCGATCTAAATTGGCGATTGGGTTGTAGGCTGAAGGTGCTTTAGGTAGCCCTGCAAGCATGGCCATTTGAGGTAGCGTCAATTCATCTATTGGTTTTCCGTAATAGACCTGTGAGGCGGCACCAAATCCATAGGCACGATTGCCGAGGAAAATTTTATTAATATAGAGTTCAAGAATCTCCTCTTTGCTCAGTGATTTTTCGATTTTCAGGGAGAGCAGTATCTCATTGAGCTTTCTTAGATAGGTCTTCTCCCGGGTCAGAAAGTAGTTGCGAATAACCTGCATGGTGATGGTGCTACCACCCTGACTTTTCTCTCCCGTGAGCAGCAGAGAGTAGAGGGCGCGCATAATACCTTGGTAGTCGACGCCAGGATGTTTAAAGAAACGGTCATCTTCGGCCGCCAATATAGCATTAATCATGTTCTCAGGGGTGTTGGCAAACTGGAGTGGTATGCGTTTTTTCTCGCCATATTCAGCAATAAGCTGGCGATCATGAGTGTAAATTCGCATGGGGACTTGAAGTTGTACCTCCTTGATTGTATCGATGCTGGGCAGTTTGGGTATGACAATAAAGTAGATATAAGCACTGGCGCTACAGACAATAACGAGCGTGAGTAAAAAGAGGAGTTTAAGAATCTGAATAGTGAATGTTTTAGGCATAGATTGTCTTGACTCAAGAGTAGGCGCTGTTCAGGTGGAATATCATGGCATCACTATGTTAAAGAATTTTGCGCGAAACAATGATGAATGATAATGGCTGAAATCTGCCCTGATTTTTCCAAAAAATCGACCAACAGCCTTGCTATTACTCTCATTTTGGAAAAAGTAGAATAAATTTCCGTTCATTCTCTTCTCGCCACGGTTTTACGCAAAGGTCTCTTAATGTTTTGCTTTTGATTATTTTGCAAATTACTTGATTAGGTTATATTTTTAAATAAATAAATGCTAGTCTGGTCGATATATAGATTGGCACTAGAGTAGCGCCACTTGTTAAATTATAAGGATACTGTCGTGCAATCGTCTCTCTCAGGGCTGTTTAAGAAGCGAAAAGCTCCCATTCTAGGGATTGATATCAGTTCCTCAGCAGTAAAACTGTTGGAGTTGAGTCGTCAGCCTACAGGTTTTCGTGTTGAAAACTATGCTGTTGAAGCTCTTGCGCAGGATTCTGTTGTAGAAAAAAACATTAGCAATGTTGAAGCAGTGGGTGAAGCAATACGCCGAGCGGTAAAACGCTCTGGAGCAAGGGCAAAGCATGCGGCTGTGGGTGTTTCGGGATCTGCCGCCATAACCAAAGTAATTGCGATGCCATCATCATTGAGTGATGAGGATTTAGAGGTGCAAATTCAGCTAGAGGCAGATCAATATATCCCTTATCCCCTCGATGAGGTCAATATGGACTTCGAAGTACTGGGGCCATCAGAAAAAAATCCGAATATGGTGGATGTATTGCTGGCTGCATCGCGTAGTGAAAATATAGATTTACGTGTTGCCGCACTGGAGCTGGCAGGGCTTACCGCTAGGGTTGTTGATGTGGAAGCCTATGCGATGGAAAATGCGTTTGCACTGCTGGGATCTCAGTTGCCCGATAATTTCAACGATATGACGATTGCTGTCGCAGATATCGGTGCAACCATGACAACACTGAATGTTATGCACAATAATCAAATTATTTACACTCGAGAGCAGGTGTTTGGCGGTAAGCAATTGACCGAAGAGATACAACGACGCTATGGCTTGACCTATGAGGAAGCCGGTATGGCGAAACGACAAGGCGGGCTTCCTGATAATTATATTCCTGAGGTTCTTCAGCCTTTTAAGGAGGCGATGATTCAGCAAGTGAGTCGTTCACTTCAATTTTTCTTCTCTTCAAGTCACTACAACAGTGTTGACTATGTTGTCCTTGCTGGTGGCTGTGCTTCTGTTCCAGGTGTTGATGAGCTGCTTGAAAGTCATTTAGGGACGCCTGCGGCCATTGCAAACCCGTTTGCAAACATGTCATTGGCTTCGCGTGTTAAAGCACAGGCGTTGAGTAATGATGCGCCATCGTTAATGATTGCCTGTGGACTTGCGATGAGGAGTTTCGATTAATGGCACGTATAAATCTTCTGCCGTGGCGTGAAAATCAGCGTAAAGAGAGACAGAAAGACTTTATCCAATTGATGGTGTTGGCGGCCATATTGATGGCTGTTATTGTCGGAGCGATACTGGTTCAGGTTAAAACATCGGTTGGCTCTCAGGAGTCGAGAAATAGCTATCTCGAAAGCGAGATAGCGGTTCTTCAAGGTATGATTTCACAGATCAAAGTGCTGGAAGATGAAAAAGAGGGGCTAGTTCAACGTATGGATGTGATTCAGGAGCTGCAGCGTAGTCGTCCGGGGATTGTTCGTATGTTCGATGAGTTGGTTTTTTCTATCCCAGAAGGGGTCTATTTTTCTTCGTTGTCGCGTACAGGGAACATAGTCTTAATTGAAGGGCGAGCTCAATCTAATGCGCGTGTATCAAGCTTTATGAGAAATCTTGATGCGTCAAAGTGGTTTGATGACCCTCGTTTGATTGTTATTGACTCAGCAGGCCAGAAGGCTCAAGGCCGCAATACAGGCGGACATCGTTTTTCACTGACAGTGAATCAGGTAGATGTTACTGGATCTGAAGAGGAGTAGGGGTAATGAGTCTTTCAAGTGACATGCAAAACCTCAATCTGGATATTAATAATATTGGTTCGTGGCCAGTATGGGTGCGGGGGCTGACGATTGCACTGGTGTGCCTTGCTGTTTTGGTTGTTGGTTATATGGTTGTGATTAAACCTGAGCTTGATCGATTGTCAGCAGCTGAGTCAAAAGAGCTAAGTTTGAAAAGTGAGTTTGAACTCAAGCAGTCTAAAGCTGCCAACCTAGATCAGTATCAAGAACAGATGAAAGAGATCGAACGATCTTTTGGCACGCTTTTGCGCCAACTACCCAGTAAAACCGAAGTGGCCGATCTGCTTTCTGAAATCTCATCGATAGGTGCAGCTAATGGGTTGGAATTCAAACTGTTTCAGCCTGAAAAAGAGCAGCCCTTGGAGTTCTATGCTGAATTGCCTATTCAGCTGGAGTTGGTTGGTGAATATCACCAATTTGGTCGATTTGTCAGCGATGTGGCTCGACTCCCCCGAATTGTCACGCTGCATGATTTTAAAATTGGCAGTACAAGCGAGGCTGGTTTTTCGATGACTGCACAAGCAAAAACCTACCGCTACCTGGATGACGAAGAGATTGCACAGGCGAATAAAGATAAGAAAAAATCGGGCAAAAGAGCGGCGCGGAAACGATAGAGGCTACAGATGTTGCATTTTGATATGAAATTAACACAAAACAATGTTGTTAGAATGGGCCTTGTTTTTATCTTTCTTTTGGGCTTGGTCGCTTGTGGTGGCGGGGCTTCTGAGGACTTGAGGGCGTATGTGGAGTCTGTGAAGGCACGCCCTGTAGGAGAGGTGGAGCCGCTACGTGACCCTGTTGTTTATGACTCTTACGGATATCAATCAGATTCTCAACGAGACCCATTTAAGCCCTCCTTTACTGCAAGCAAAGTAGCGCCAACTAAAGCAGGAGGGAGTGCGGGTGGCCCGGATATGTCGCGTGAACGAAGTCAGTTGGAGCATTTTCCGATCGATACACTTCGCTATATTGGGAATCTACAGCAAGGAAAGGTCTCATGGGGTTTGATAAAAACACCTGATGGAGAGATAGTTCGTGTCAAATTGGGTGACTACATGGGGCAGGACTACGGTCGTGTCACTGTGGTTAATTCAGATAAAATCGAGTTGTTAGAGCTTATCCCTGACGGAATCGGTGGATGGGAACAGCGTACAGTTTCTTTGGTTCTAAACGGGTGATTAGGGAAAGTGTTAATGGGAAAAACAGACGTAATTTTCATGCAAATTGGGGTGTTATAGTATGAGACAGATAACTTTATTCATACTGCTGAGCTGTTTTTCCGGGCTCTCTGTGTCGTTACATGCGGCGGAGGCGGGGAGCTCATTGGTTTATATCGGGTATAAAGCTGAAAAAAATGCCCCAGTTGAACTTCAGTTGAGTTTCCAGGGTGATATTCCTGAACCCAGTTATTTTACCAGTACATCACCTGCTCGGATTACTTTTGATTTTGTGGGTGTAAAAAACCAGCTGCCGTGGACATTGCCACTGAAAATAAAAGGTGGAGTCAATGCCAGTAGCGTCACGGCTGTGGAAGCGAGTGGTCGAACCCGGGTTGTCATTAATTTGAATGAACTAGTTGGATATGAAACTCGAATCGAGAATGGGAGTTTGTTCATTAAACTTAACTCAGAAGAGGGTGTCGCCTCCTCATCCTCATCAGTGCAAGATGAAGTAAAAGCTGTTGGTGCTGAGCCGGTTGTCGAATCAGTTGTTGAGCCCGTAGCGACTATGGGTAAGGAAGCGGGCAAGCTCTCTTTGCTTCAAATAAAGCAACAAATGATCGCTGATCGAAAGTTGCAACTTCGGTTGCTTTTTGATGGCGGCATCCCCAAGGTGAGTGAGTTCTCTATTGATAACCCACCTCGATTGGTCTTTGATTTGGAAGGTGTTACCAGTGAATTGAAAAATAATAATATAGAGCTGGGTATTGGTGCGGTGAAAGGCGTTGATGCCGTAGAAGTCAGTGGGCGAACTCGCATTGTTATCAGCTTGGTTGATTCTGTGAATTATGAAGTTAGTTCGATGGGTAGTGAGCTGTTAATAACATTTGACAGTCCGAACTCGGGTCGTGAGTTGGTGTCACTATCTGATGAGCATGAAATTAATGCTATCGATTTCCGTCGTGGTGATGATGGACAAGGCCGTATCATTGTGAAACTGTCTAGCCAAAATGTTGTCACTGATACTCGTTTAGTGGGCAAAAAAGTGATTGTTGATTTTATGAATACAGCACTGCCTACCGGGCTGGCTAAACGGTATGATGTTTTGGATTTTGCAACACCAGTAAAGTCTATCGATGCTAATGCTAAGGCCACGGCTGGTTACACCCGTCTTGTGGTTACTATGAAAGATGACTTTGAGCATCTGGCCTTCCAGGCAGCAAAGCAGTTCACATTGGAAGTGAAATCACCACAAACCAATAAAAAAATCGGTGGAGTTGATGGTGAATACATTGGTGACAAACTGTCATTGAATTTTCAAGATATTGAAGTCAGGGCCGTCTTGCAGTTGATTGCTGACTTTACCGGCTTGAATATGGTCGCAAGCGACACAGTGACTGGTAATTTAACCCTTCGACTTAAAAATGTTCCGTGGGATCAGGCGCTGGAAATTATTCTGCGCACAAAAGGGTTGGCGATGCGACAAGAGGGTAATGTTATTCTGGTCGCACCCAGTGAAGAAGTGGCCGCACGTGAAAAAATGGAGCTCGAATCCCAGAGGCAATTGGAAGATCTCGAGGCGATTAGAACCGAATTGATACAGGTGAATTACGCAAAAGCAACAGAACTTGTGAATTTACTGTCTGATGGTGAGGGTTTACTCTCGGCACGCGGCAAGGTGAGTGTCGACGAACGTACCAACACGCTGTTGGTTAGTGATATTACGGAAAAACGTGAAAATATTCGTGAGTTGATCGGTCGTTTGGATGTTCCTATTCGTCAAGTGATGATTGATTCGCGTATTGTTATTGCCAGTAGTAATTTTTCGCGGGATCTTGGTGCGCGCTTTGGGGTGACCAATGTTGATCGACAGGGTGATAATCTGTTTATGACCTCGGGGTCATCACGTGCTGTCGGCTCAACAATGGTTGGTTCTGCATTGGATTCATCAATTAATGGCGTTCAGGTACCTACGGGTGATGGCAATTACACGGATCGCTTAAATGTGAATATGCCGGTATCTGCGGCGAATGCAGGGCGATTTGCTCTCTCCATACTGAGTGGTGGTTCATTGCTTGATTTGGAAATTTCAGCACTGCAGGCCGAAGGCCGGGGTGAAGTGGTTTCAAGTCCACGTGTTGTGACTTCCAATGGTAAAGAAGCATTGATAGAGCAAGGTACCGAAATTCCTTACCGTGAGGCATCATCAAGTGGTGCAGCGACAATTTCCTTTAAAAAGGCAGTTCTCAGTTTGACGGTTACACCACAAATTACTCCAGATGATCGAGTGCTAATGGATTTGCGAGTAAGCAAGGACTCTGTTGGTGAAGTGTTTGCAAATGTTCCAAGCATTGATACCAAAGAGGTGAGAAGTCAGGTTCTGGTTAACAATGGTGATACGGTTGTCTTGGGTGGGGTATATGAGCAAACCAAGCTGGAAGGTGTCAGCAAAGTTCCTCTGTTGGGTGATCTGCCCATATTAGGTGCGTTATTCCGTAATACCTCAAAACAAGATGATAAAGTTGAATTGTTGATCTTTGTCACACCAAAAATTCTGAAAGAGGGTGGGCGTCTTCAGTAGCGGTTGTTTGGACTGCTGTGCGTTCGCTTTATTTTTATTGGGTAAGGGTTGGGTCTTGTCAAAACGGTTTCATGATGGGTTGAATATTGTATTGGTTGGCCCAATGGGGGTTGGTAAAACGACGATTGGTCGCCATCTTGCGAAAAATCTTAAAATGCGTTTCATTGATAGTGATCGTGAAATTGAACGCCAAATGGGCGTCGATGTCCCGTTGATTTTTGAACTTGAAGGTGAAAGCGGTTTCCGTAAACGAGAGTCTTCTGTTATTGAGGCATTGACCTCACAGCATGATCTGGTTTTGGCTACCGGCGGTGGTGCTGTTTTAGATGCCCGCAGTCGAGAGCTGATGCGTTGTAATAGTATTGTTATCTACTTGAGTGCAAGTGTTGACCATCTACTCGAACGAACAGCTAAAGATACTAAGCGACCACTACTGCAAACCGCTAATCCAAGGGCGCGCATACAAGAGCTTTTGGCATTCAGAGAGCCCTTATACCAAGACGTGGCCGATTTTGTGGTTAATACCGGTAACCGAACAGTGAAGGCAGTAATAAAAGAGATATTGGCTCAAATACCAATAAAGTGTAGCCCACAGTAGTAGGATCTAACGACTTAAAATGAACACATTAACAGTTGACCTGGGTGATCGAAGTTACCCCATCTATATTGGTCAGGGGCTTCTTTCTGACGCCTCATTGTTGCAGTCACACATTGTTGGCAATGAAGTTTTGGTGGTGAGCAACGTTAAGGTTGCACCACTTTACCTAGGCAGTGTGCTGATATCGTTGAAAGGGAAAAAGGTCGAAAGCGTTATATTGCCTGATGGTGAATGCTACAAAAACCTGGAGATACTGAACCGGATTTTTGATGCGTTGCTTGAGCGCCACTTTGGTCGAAAGGTGACTTTGATTGCTCTTGGTGGTGGTGTTATTGGCGATATGACCGGTTTTGCTGCAGCCTGTTACCAGCGTGGTGTGGCGTTCATTCAAATACCAACGACACTACTCTCTCAAGTTGACTCCTCGGTCGGCGGCAAGACCGGCGTCAACCATCCCATGGGAAAAAACATGATTGGCGCATTTCACCAGCCTCAATGTGTTATTGCCGACACTAATACTTTGAATACACTCGATGATTGTCAGCTTAGCTCAGGGATTGCCGAGGTGATTAAATATGGCTTGATCAATGACAAGTCATTTTTTTCATGGATTGAGCACAACATCGAAAAACTGTTAATCCGCGATCATGAAGCATTAGCCTATGCCATTGAACGCTCTTGTCGAGACAAGGCGGCCATTGTTGCAGAAGATGAGCGTGAAAGCGGTGTAAGAGCGTTACTTAACTTAGGCCACACGTTTGGACATGCCATAGAAACGGGGATGGGCTACGGTGCGTGGTTGCACGGCGAGGCTGTGGCTGTTGGCATGTTGATGGCCGCCGATCTTTCAATGCGGATGGGTTGGATCAGTGCTGATGATCTACATCGGATTGATAATTTATTGGATCGCTCCGGGTTGCCAACCCGAGCCCCCGTTGATATGACAGAGCAGCGCTTTCTCTCTCTGATGTCAGTGGATAAGAAAGTGGAAAATGGGCATTTGCGATTGGTTTTGATGCGAAGCCTGGGAGGGTCAATTATTAGCTCAGATTTTTCACACGTACTGCTCGCGGAAACGGTTAATGCACACCACGCTATTTCAGCCTAAATCTAACCCAACTTATTCAGCGTTTCCTTAATATTTCTACCAAACGGCAAAAATTATGCGTATCTATATGCAACGTCAGCCAGAAGGTCAAAAAGCGGCTCGCTATTTCCAGTTGGTTTTGCATGAAGATCTCATAGAGGGATGGCATTTGCTGGTTGAACATGGCATGCAAGGCAGTGCTGGGCGCGTGCGTCGAGAGCATTTTGATGCTTGGGATGAGGCGCTTGATCAATTGATGAAAATAAGAGACTTGCAGATAAAGCGGGGGTACAGGGTGATGTATGTGCAAGGAGAGGCCCCATCTAAGGGCGAATAACAGATGAGCAATGTGAAAATTTCTCCAATGCGTGATCTTTCTATTGATGACGTTGAATGTCAGGCCATAAGGTTTGCATGGGAGTACTCCGCTTCAGTTCTGGTGCTTCGAGGAAGCGAAGGGGTGGTTGATGGTGTGATTCGGCACATTAACCATGACATGGATAGTCACCATAAAATGGCGCGAATTGACTCTGTTTTCCCAGAAGATGAGGCTTCATTCGTGACATTTTTGGTAGACAGCTGGGGTTTGAGTCAGGGCCAGTGTGCTGGTGGTGATTTGGCGACACTTGTTGGCGGTATAGAAAAAAACCAACGCATGGGTGCTCGCTACCTACTACAGGTAGGCGATGCAGATGCCTTTGCAGATGAGCACTGGCGGCTGTTGCGTACACTTTGTCAGCTAGGTGGTGGGCTGTTTGGAGTGATGCTGGGTGGCAGGCAGCTGGAAGAGCGTTGTGAGAAGTTTCTTATCCCTTTTGGAATACCCTGTCTCTACCATCATCTCGGTAACAATTCATTAGCAAACTTGGCAGTCAGTGCCAAAGATGCAATAGTGCCACCCGATGTAAATTCCTCTGCAAATAAAGGTAGGCCGTGGTATCGAAGCTTCTATGTGATTATGATTGCTATCGTATTATTAACACTGCTGTTCTTTCAGCAAAAAATAAACCAGTGGATGGTCGCGCCTCAATTAGCTGTGATTGAGTCCGAATCGCTACCAACAGCAAGCTCTATTGATAAGGGTGTCGTTGTTCCTGATGGTATCGAAAGAGAATTGCCGCTAAAAGAAAAAATGGTGATAAGTCGTGTTGTAGCATCGCATCCGACTGTTGATGATGTGCGCGCCGTGAGTGAAAAAACAGCTGAAGAGAGTGTGGGTACATTGGCTGATATTGCAGCAAAAGAGCCAGTGTCGGTGGTTGGCGAGACAAAGCCTGTAGCTGCTACTTCCCCAAAGGAAGATGACAAATTAAAAACAAAAAGCTGGATACTCTCCCAGTCATCTCAAGATTATACGCTGCATGTGATGAGTGTTCGTAGTGAGCAGCGCTTGCGAAAATTGATTACAGACAAAAAGCTGGAAGATAAGGCTGCCTACTATAAAGCAAAACGAAAAAGTGGTGCGTGGTTTGTTTTATTGATTGGGCACTACTCGGATGAGAGTAAGGCTAAAAGAGATATTCCAGAGCTGGAAAAACAGCTTAATGTCAAGGGTATTCTACTCCGAAAGTTTGAATATTCTCAAAAGGATATTGCGGCAAGCAGATCGTAGTCAACCTGCCTGTTTCTCCCCATTCTCTGTCGAAACCGCTCAACCACAAAGCTTCCTGCTTCTGCTCCAGATCAACCATTCCCTGTCTCTGTTCGGTAATCTGCCATCGAATGACTGACGAAACACCTCTTGGAATATCGCATATCAATTGAATGTATCTGCTGGCGAATGTATAATCTCGAACCCTTTCGTCGTGAGATAGTCTGCCGATCGGTAGCCTCTATCCCGACGTAGTTCAAGAAAACAGCATGGTGCAGAGAATCCAGATATGAATAGGCAGCCAAAAGAGAACGGCCTTTACCGCAGTCAATTTGAAAAAGATAACTGTGGTTTTGGTTTGATTGCCCAAATGGACAACAAACCGAGCCACTGGGTTGTTAAGACCTCGATTGAGGCACTTGCGCGTTTAACACACCGTGGTGCTGTAGCTGCCGATGGCAAATCCGGCGATGGCTGCGGTCTCTTGCTGCGTAAGCCAGATGCATTTTTGCGTGCCGCTGCGGCTGACTTGGGCTACAAATTGACCGATCTTTATGCGGTGGGTATGGTGTTTATGAGCCAAGAGAGTGACTTGGCCGATACTGCTCGTAGGCAACTGGAAAGTGAAATATCCAAAGAGGGCCTGGTTGTTGTTGGTTGGCGTGTTGTACCAACAGATTCGAGCGCTTGTGGTGAAGAGTCACTGCAAAGTATGCCGCAAATTGAACAGATTTTTGTAAACGCCCCGGCAGATATGGCAGAGGCCGACTTTGAACGCCACCTCTACATTGCCCGTCGCCGCACGGAAAAGGCGCTTGAAACCAATGATCCGGTCTTCTACATCCCAACACTGTCATCACGGGTTATCTCGTTCAAAGGTCTGGTATTACCGGAAAACCTGCCGGTTTTTTACAAGGACTTGAATGAGGAGAGCCTAGCCTCTTCGACTGCGGTTTTCCACCAGCGCTTTTCGACCAATACCTGGCCCCAATGGCGCTTGGCTCAGCCATTCCGCTATCTGGCACACAATGGTGAAATCAATACCGTACAGGGCAACCGCTTCTGGTCATTGGCCCGTGGACATAAATTTGAGACGCCACTGCTGCCGATGGAAGATATTCGTCCACTGGTCAGCTTGAGTGGCTCTGATTCAAACAGTATGGATAATATGCTGGAGGCTCTACTGGCTGGTGGGATGGACATCTTCCGTGCCATGCGTCTATTGGTGCCACCGGCGTGGCAAAATGTTGCGAATATGGATCCCGACCTGCGCGCATTTTATGAATACAGCTCGATGCATATGGAGCCGTGGGATGGCCCAGCGGGTATCGTATTGACCGATGGCCGTTATGCCGCATGTACCTTGGATCGAAATGGCTTGCGCCCTGCCCGTTATGTGATCACCAAAGATCGTCACATCACACTGGCCTCTGAAATTGGTGTTTACGACTATGCACCGGAAGATGTTGTGGCAAAAGGGCGGTTGAAGCCCGGTCAGATGCTGGCGGTTGATACCGACTCAGGCAAACTTTTATTGCCAGAAGATGTTGATAACATGCTGAAATCACGCCACCCCTACAAAGAGTGGATGTCTAAAAATGCCAAGCATCTGAAATCAAATCTGAGTGGAGAGAATGCCGGTAGCAGCTCTCTGAGTGCCGATGAGTTGAGTGTTTACGAAAAACAGTTTCAGGTCAGTTACGAAGAGCGGGAACAGGTACTACGTGTACTGGCAGAAAGTGGCCAGGAAGCAGTGGGCTCGATGGGTGATGATACACCGCTGGCGGTGCTCTCTCGCCAGGTTCGCTCGCCCTACGACTATTTCCGCCAGCAGTTTGCCCAAGTAACCAACCCACCCATCGACCCCATTCGTGAGGCGGTGGTGATGTCGTTGGAGACCTGCCTGGGTCGTGAGCTGAATATGTTTGAAGAGACCGCTGAACACGCTGATCGTCTGTTGGTGGAATCCCCGGTGTTATCCCATAACAAATACCAGCAGTTGCTCAATATGAAGGGTGATGGATACGCCAATGTGCGTATTGACCTGAATCGTCAAGGCAGCTTGAAACAAGCCGTCAAGGCGATCTGTGATGAGGCGGTTGCGGCGGTCAAGAGCGGTAAGGTGGTGGTGGTACTTTCCGATCGGGGTATCAGTGAGGAGAAGAGGCCGGTACATGCGGCGCTGGCCACTGGCGCAGTACATCACCGTTTGATTGACGAAGGCTTGCGTTGCGATGCCAATATTGTTGTTGAGACTGCATCGGCACGTGATCCACACGGTTTTGCGGTGCTGATTGGTTACGGAGCAACCGCCGTTTACCCTTACCTCGCCTACGAAACCCTGTGTGACATGGTGAAACAGGGTACGATTTCAGGCTTGGCACCTTCAGTGGTTGAAAGCAACTACCGCAAAGGGATCGGTAAAGGTCTCTACAAAATTATCTCAAAAATGGGCATCTCAACCATCGGCTCTTATCGTGGCGCGCAGCTGTTTGAAGCGGTGGGCTTGAATCGTGAGGTGGTTGATCTCTGCTTCAAGGGGACAGTTGCCCGGATTCAGGGCTCCGATTTTGATGACCTTGAAGGTGATAATGACAAACTCCATCAGCAGGCGTGGAACCCTCGCAAGGCAATTTCTCAAGGCGGCCTGTTGAAGTATGTGCACGGTGGAGAAGACCACGCCTATAACCCCGATGTGGTCAAAACACTACAGGATGCGGTCGATTCGGGTGACTACGCCGACTGGCAAAAACATACAGATTTGGTTAACAACCGCGCCCCCATCTCATTGCGCGACATGCTCAAATTGAAAACTGCTGATGCGATCTCGATTGATGAGGTTGAGCCAGCCGATGAAATCTATAAACGTTTTGATTCCGCCGCAATGTCACTGGGTGCACTGTCACCAGAGGCCCACGAGACGCTGGCCGAGGCGATGAACAGCCTGGGTGCCCGCTCAAATTCGGGTGAGGGTGGTGAAGACCCGATCCGTTACGGCACCGTGAAACGTTCTAAAATAAAGCAGATCGCCTCCGGTCGATTTGGTGTCACACCGGCCTACCTGCGCAGTGCTGAAGTGCTGCAAATTAAAGTGGCGCAAGGTGCCAAACCAGGCGAGGGCGGTCAACTGCCGGGGCACAAAGTTAATGATTTGATTGCAACGTTGCGTTACTGCAAGCCGGGTGTCGGGCTTATTTCACCACCGCCGCACCATGATATTTACTCAATTGAAGATCTGTCGCAGCTGATCTATGACCTGAAGCAGGTTAACCCCCAGGCATTGGTTTCTGTAAAACTGGTGGCCGAAGCGGGAGTTGGCACCATCGCTGCCGGTGTGGCGAAAGCGTACGCTGATTTGATTACTATCTCCGGTTTTGACGGCGGCACCGGCGCATCACCGCTCACTTCAGTAAAGTATTGTGGTGGTCCGTGGGAGCTGGGGCTGGCTGAAACTCATCAAATTCTGCGTGCCAACAACCTGCGTGACAAGGTGCGGGTGCAGACGGATGGTGGCTTGAAAACCGGTCTGGATGTGATCAAAGCCGCCATTCTGGGGGCAGAGAGCTTTGGCTTTGGTACTGGGCCAATGGTGGCGATGGGTTGTAAATACCTGCGCATCTGCCACCTGAATAACTGCGCCACCGGTATCGCAACCCAGAACAACATCCTGCGTAAAGAGTACTACACCGGAACGGTGGAGAAGGTGATGAACTACTTCCGCTTTATTGCTGAAGATGTTCGCCAGATCATGGCCTCTCTGGGTGTTCGCACACTGCCGGAGTTGATTGGTCGGGTAGATCTGTTTGAAGTGATTGAAGGTGAAACCGCCAAGCAGGCACGACTCGATTTGAGTCCGCTGTTAGTGGTGGGCGATGAGAGCCAGCCACAATACTGTGTTGAACCCAAAAATGAGCCATTCGATAAGGGTGAAACAGCAGAGAAGATGGTGGCAGATGCTTTGTCGGCCATTGAGAACAAACAGGGTGGTGAGTTTAGCTACTCGGTGAGAAATACCGACCGTTCGATCGGTGCACGCCTCTCCGGTGAGATAGCGATCAGACACAGCAATCTCGGGATGTCAGATAA
The DNA here is from genome assembly GCA_022712945.1 of Gammaproteobacteria bacterium. Taxonomy (GTDB): domain Bacteria; phylum Pseudomonadota; class Gammaproteobacteria; order RBG-16-57-12; family RBG-16-57-12; genus JAFLJP01. Next base: position 35,658 of record JAFLJP010000160.1, read on the forward strand.
CCCGATCACCCTCCGGCTCACCGGTACCGCAGGGCAATCATTTGGTGTATGGAATGCCGGTGGTCTGGATATGTATCTCGAAGGCGATGCCAACGACTATGTTGGTAAGGGCATGGCGGGTGGAAAATTAGTGATCTATCCACCAAAACAGAGTACTTTCAAAAGCCACGAGACAACCATTATCGGCAACACCTGCCTGTACGGTGCCACCGGTGGCAAACTGCTAGCGGCGGGCCTGGCCGGTGAGCGCTTTGCGGTGCGTAATTCGGGTGCCCATGCGGTGGTAGAGGGAATTGGTGATCACGGAGCGGAGTATATGACCGGTGGCATGTTGGCAATATTAGGTCAGAGCGGTGTTAACTTTGGTGCCGGTATGACCGGCGGATTCGCCTATGTTCTGGATGAAGATAACAGCTTCGTTGATCGCTACAACCATGAACTGATTGACATACACCGTGTGGGCACCGAATCGATGGAGGCTTACCGCAACCACCTGTACAGCGTGATAGAAGAGTTTGTGAACGAAACCGGCAGTGCCCGGGGCCAATCTATTTTGGATAACTTTGCGGGTATGGTTGGCAAATTCTGGCTGGTTAAGCCGAAGGCAGCAGAGTTGGCATCCTTGCTGGAAGATATGCAAAAAGCAGCGGCCTAAACGCCGCCATTACAAGATGAGAGACCTTTGACGATTATGGGTAATAACTTTCAATTTCTTCAAGTCAAGAGAGCCGATCCAGCAAAAAAATCGGCTGGAATCCGCATCAAAGAGTACTGCGAAATTTACGCAGACTTTGATCAAATCGGTGCCGCTGAGCAGTCTGAGCGTTGTCTCGCCTGTGGTAACCCCTATTGTGAATGGAAATGCCCGGTGCATAACTACATTCCCGATTGGTTAAAGCTAGTGGCTGAAGGCAAACTGGAGCAGGCGGCAGAGCTTTCTCATCAAACCAACTCACTGCCAGAAATCACTGGCCGTGTCTGCCCACAAGAGCGCCTGTGCGAAGGAGCCTGTACCCTCAACCAAGTCAACGCCGGTGCGGTAACCATTGGCTCGGTCGAAAGGTATATTTCAGATAGCGCTTTTGCGAAAGGGTGGACGCCCGACATGTCGAAAGTGGTGGCGACCGGTAAAAAAGTGGCGATTATTGGTGCCGGCCCGGCGGGGCTGGGCTGTGCCGATATTCTGGTACGTAATGGTGTTCAGGCGGTGGTGTATGACCGTAATCCAGAAATTGGTGGCCTGCTGACCTTCGGCATCCCCGAATTCAAGCTGGAAAAAAAGGTAGTCAAGCGTCGCCGGGCGATTATGGAAGGGATGGGCGTTGAATTTGTACTGAATGCCAATATCGGCAGTGATATTGATTTCCAGAAGCTGATTGATGAGTACGACGCGGTTTTTTTGGGCATGGGTACCTACAATTACATGAAAGGCGGATTTCCGGGTGAAGAGCTTGCCGGTGTTTATGAAGCACTGCCATTCCTGATCTCCAATGTGAATAACTGCTACGACTACGCACAGGATGAAGCGGGCTTTATTGACATGAAAGGCAAAAAAGTAGTGGTGTTGGGTGGTGGTGATACCGCGATGGATTGTAACCGCACCGCCATTCGCCAGGGTGCAGATAGCGTTATCTGTGCCTACCGCCGTGATGAAGAGAGTATGCCCGGCTCCACAAAAGAGGTGGGCAATGCCAAGGAAGAGGGGGTTGAATTCCTGTTTAACCGCCAACCGGTTGAGATTGTCGGTGACGGCAAAGTGGAAGGCATTAAATTGTTGACCACCAAAATGGGTGCGGCAGATGCCGCTGGCCGCCGCCGTGCCGAGCCAGTCGCCGGATCTGAAGAGATTATTCCCTGTGACCATGTCATTGTCGCTTTTGGCTTCCAGCCCAGCCCAGCCCCTTGGTTTGTCGATCACGGTATTGAAGTTGACGAACGTGGCCGGGTGAAGGCGCATGAACGGGATGAGTTCAAGTTTCAAACCACCAACAAAAAAGTGTTTGCCGGTGGTGATATGGTGCGTGGTTCGGATCTTGTTGTCACCGCGATCTTTGAAGGTCGCAATGCCGCTGAAGGGATTCTTGATTACCTGGCAGTTTAGAAGACCCGGATGTTTTATGTATTATTGGGGTTGATCTCTTTTGTTTATGTTCGACAGGCTCTGTGTTTAACGACAAGGGTCTTAAAAAATTATTTTGCGGGAAAGGAATTTAGATGTCTGAATTGAAAAATGATCGTTTTTTACGTGCATTACTGAAAGAGCCAGTTGATGTGACACCGGTATGGATGATGCGCCAGGCTGGGCGTTATTTGCCAGAGTATAAGGCGACACGTACTCAGGCGGGCAGCTTTATGGATCTGTGCAAAAATGCAGATCTCGCCTGCGAAGTGACGATTCAACCGCTTGAACGTTACCCGCTGGATGCCGCAATCCTCTTCTCTGATATTCTGACTATTCCTGATGCCATGGGTCTGGGTTTGCGCTTCGAAGCGGGTGAAGGGCCAGTGTTTGATAATCCGGTACGCACTGAGGCAGATGTAAACAAGCTGTTTGTACCCGATCCAGAAGGTGAGTTGCAGTATGTGATGAACGCGGTACGCACCATTCGCCGTGAGCTGGATGGCCGCGTGCCTCTGATCGGTTTTTCAGGTAGCCCGTGGACACTAGCGGTCTATATGGTTGAAGGGGGTGGTACGAAAGATTATGCAAAAGTGAAAGGGATGATGTTTGATCGCCCTGATCTGATGCACAAACTGCTGGAGACCACCGCCAAATCGGTGACCTCTTACCTGAATGCACAAATCGAAGCAGGTGCCCAAGCGGTACAGATCTTTGATACCTGGGGTGGTTGTTTGACGCCACGTGATTACAAAGAGTTCTCACTGCGTTACATGCAGCAGATTGTGGATGGCCTGATTCGTGAAAAAGATGGCCGCAAAGTGCCTGTTATCCTCTTTACGAAAGGTGGCGGTCAGTGGCTTGAAGCGATGGCCGATACCGGCTGTGATGCTTTGGGACTGGATTGGACCATCGATATTGCCGATGCCCGTGCTCGGGTAGGCGACCGGGTTGCACTACAGGGGAATATGGATCCCTCGACGTTGTACGCCTCACCTGAACGTATCCGCCAGGAAGTTTCATCCATTCTGGAAGGGTATGGCAAAGGCTCGGGCCATGTCTTCAATCTAGGGCACGGCATTCACCAGTATGTGGATCCTGAACATGCAGGTGCCTTTGTTAATGCGGTTCATGAGCTAAGTGCTAAATATCACCAGTAATATTTGGCTGACGGTTATCAGCTCGCAATAAAAAAGGCCATGGGTTTCCATGGCCTTTTTTGCTTATAGAGTGTCAAGTTTTTCAGAGTTGATCGTCGATAGAGAGCCCGCCAACTGGCATTTTTGGTTTTGATGATGGCCTGGTCGAGGGTGTTTCTTCACTTTTTACTTTCAGGGTACTGTTGTTGCCGAGGTCTGAGGCATTACCTTCAGAGAGTGAAATACGCAGGCGAAGGTTGTTTTCTGAGTCGGAATTTTTTAGCGCTTCGTTCAGAGTGATCTTTCCGGCTTTGTAGTGATGAAATAGCGCCGAGTCAAATGTGCGCATGCCAAGGTTTTCAGATTTCGCCATCACTTCTTTGATCTCTTTAACCTGGCCCTTCAAGATCAAGTCTTGAATGAGCGGTGTGCCCAGTAAAATTTCGATGGCAGCACATCGTTTGCCATCGACAGTGGGTATGAGTCGTTGTGATACAAATGCCCGCAGATTAAGTGACAGATCCATCAATAGTTGATGGCGGCGGTCTTCAGGGAAAAAATTAATGATTCGATCCAACGCCTGATTGGCGTTGTTGGCGTGCAGAGTAGAGATGACCAGATGGCCTGTTTCTGCAAAAGTGAGTGCATGCTCCATGGTCTCCCGATCACGGATTTCACCAATTAAAATGACGTCAGGTGCCTGGCGAAGGGCATTCTTCAGGGCATCTTCGTAACTGGCGGTATCAACCCCTACTTCCCGTTGATTGACGATCGACTTCTTGTGTCGGTGCACAAACTCAACCGGGTCTTCAATGGTGATAATGTGTCCCGCACTGTTGCTGTTGCGATAATCAATGAGCGAGGCGAGAGAGGTGGATTTCCCTGAGCCGGTTCCCCCCACAAAGAGTATAAGACCGTGCTTTAGCATGATTACATCTTTCAGGGTATCAGGCAGCCCAAGGGTTTTCATTTCGGGAATACTGGTTTTAATGTTACGAATCACAATCGCACACTGATTACGCTGTTGAAAAATATTAACACGGAAGCGGCCGACCCCCGGTTCAGAGATCGCCAGGTTCATCTCGGGTGTGGTTTCAAATTCGGCAATCTGCTCCTCATTCATTATCTTGTAGGCAGCATCTTTGACCGCACCGGGGGCCAGTGAATCTTTACTGAGTGCTTTTATCTCCCCCTGGATTTTTGCGCTGGGTGGGGCGCCCGTAGTGAGGTAGAGGTCAGAGGCATCATATTTCACCATGATGCGCAGGTAATCTTTTATTTCCATAGCTTTCGGCCTTTTTCAGCAGGTTGACACGGTGAATAGCATGGGAGAATTATCGGTGTGCTGATAGATAGCTTTAATGAATTGCACTGCCTAGCTTGCTACACTGGGTGCTGAGTAAAAAATTAAAAAGGCCACCTAATGTCCAAGTTAACAACGCCCCCAGAATGGCGTGAAAATCTGGATCAGCAGTGGACACTTTATTGTGAAAACCTGCAAAAACAGCGGCGTGATAACTCCTGTTTTCGTGAGCCTGAACTCAAACAGCAACTTATGCGGGTGTGGGGGTGTAGCGAGTTTGTTTTGAATGCGGCGCAGCGTGATCCTTTGATGATGGAGGCGCTATGTGAAAGTGGTGACTTGAACCGTACCTACGGTGATGGCGAGCTGTTTGGGCGATTAGATGAGCAGCGATCTTTGCTGCGTGACGAAGCGAGTTTAAATCGCTTGCTCAGGCAGCGGCGGCGACGTGAAATGGTGCGTATCGCCTGGCGTGATATTGTGGGAATAGCCGATTTGAGTGAAACAACCGCTGATCTTTCAGACCTGGCAGATAGCTCGCTTCAAGTGGCACTGGAATGTCACTACGGCTGGTTGAGTGAACGTCACGGGGTGCCGCGCTGTGGGCAGGGGAAAGCACAGCAATTGGTTATTTTGGGAATGGGTAAGCTGGGTGCCCGTGAGCTTAATTACTCCTCAGATATTGACCTTATCTACGCCTACCCTGAGCCGGGTGAAACAGATGGTGAGCAACGCAGTATCAGTAATGAAGCCTTTTTTCGCCAGCTGGGGCAAAAAATTATTCATGCGCTTGATAACTTGACTGAAGATGGTCAGGTTTTTCGCGTTGATATGCGACTGCGCCCCTTTGGTGAAAGTGGCCCACTGGTGATCTCGTTTGGTGCGATGGAGCAGTATTACCAGTTCCACGGTCGGGAGTGGGAGCGCTACGCAATGATTAAAGCGCGGGTCTGTGCCGGAGATAGAGAGGCGGGTGAACAGCTGATGGCTCTGCTGAAGCCTTTTGTCTATCGCCGTTACATCGACTACGGAGTGTTTGATTCGTTACGTGAAATGAAGCGTATGATCATGCAGGAGGTCAAGCGTAAGGGAATGCAGGATAACGTCAAGCTTGGCCCCGGCGGGATTCGAGAGGTGGAGTTTATTGGCCAGGTGTTCCAGCTTATTCGAGGCGGACGCTGTAAAACGCTACAGCGCCGTGAAATTCTCTACATTCTTGATCAGTTAGTAGAGCAGAATTGCCTACCAGATTTTGTGGTAAAGGATCTGAAAGAGGCCTATCTCTTCTTACGTAACAGCGAACACCGCATTCAGCAGTGGCGAGACCAGCAAACCCACGACCTGCCAACGGATGATGCCGGAAAACTAAGGCTTGCGGTCGGCATGGGGTTTGCCGAATGGGAGAGCTACCGTGCGGTTTTGCAGTCGCACCGCGATAAGGTACAAGGCCATTTTGAACAGATTATCAGCGCCCCGCAAAAGGAGCAGGATGATCATAATGGCCTGAGTGCACTGTGGTTGGCAGAGGATCCGGATGATGAGGCTGAGGTGTTGCTTGAAAAGGCGGGTTTTGATCATCCAGCTGATGCGTTGGCACAACTGAAAGGGTTGCGCAGCTCAAGGGCATTGAGAACCTTGAGCTCGATTGCGCGTGATCGTATGGATCATCTGATGCCCTTGCTGTTGACCGCCGTCGCACCATTGGATAATTGCAGTGTCACTTTGAGCCGGGTAATGAGCTTGATGGAGACCATTGCACAGCGCTCCGCCTATGTTGCCCTGCTGGTTGAAAATCCGGTTGCCTTGTCACAACTGGTCTATCTGTTCTCGGGTAGCCCCTGGATTGGTCAGTTTTTACAGCAACACCCGCTGTTGCTGGATGAGTTGTTAGACCCACGCAGCCTCTATTTTCCACCCGATAGAGCGGGCCTGAAAACCGAGTTGAAACAGAATCTCGCAACGGTAGCAGAAGGTGACCTGGAGCTATTGATGGAGCAGCTACGTCACTTTAAACAGATTAATGTATTGCGCGTGGCGGCGGCCGACCTTAATAATGCCCTGCCATTAATGAAAGTGAGTGATCACTTGACCTGGATTGCTGAGGTGCTGCTAGAGCAGATCGCAACCCTTGCCTGGCATGATATGTCGGCGCGTCATGGCAGCCCAGTTTGTCATATTGACGGAGGAGAGTGTGATCTCGCCTTTGCCATTGTTGCTTATGGAAAATTGGGTGGTATTGAGCTGGGATATAGCTCTGATCTGGATCTGGTCTTCCTGCATGCCGGGGCGACCGGTGAGACGGCGGGTGAAAAACCGATTGATAACAGCGTGTTTTTTGCCCGGCTGGGCCAGCGTATTATTCATATAATGACTGCACACACACCTTCCGGGGTGCTCTACGACGCCGATATGCGACTGCGCCCTAGTGGTGCGTCAGGCCTGCTGGTCAGCAGCGTTAGCGCCTTTGCCGAGTATCAAAAAGAGCGAGCGTGGACCTGGGAGCATCAGGCGTTAGTACGCGCCCGGGTGGTGGTGGGTGATAAAAAAGTACAGGTTAAATTTAATGCGATTCGGGCCGCGACCCTTTGCCAGCCACGGAATATTTGTGAGTTGCAACGGGAAGTGCGAGAGATGCGTGAAAAGATGCGAGAGTCACTTGCAACAAAAAAAGAGGGGAAATTTGACCTGAAACAGGGGCTAGGAGGTATCGCTGACATCGAATTTATGGTGCAATATGGAGTTCTGGCGTGGTCCAACGAATATCCCGAGTTGTGTCGTTTTACCGATAACATCCGAATTTTAAAAATGTTCGCTGAACTGGCACTGTTATCCAGTGCTGATGTCACTTTATTGTGTGATGCCTATCGCTGCTACCGTGCCGAAGGACATCGCCTCTCACTGCAAGAACGGCCAGCGCTTGCAGATGAAAATGACTATTTAGAGTATCGAAAAGAAGTCTCCCGGATCTGGCAACAACTGATGATTGCCGAACGGGCGTTATAAAATTTATTGGATTTAAGGAGTTGTGATATGAGTATGGGTATGGATGATCGTGATGGGGTCATCTGGTTAGATGGAAAAATGGTTCCCTGGCGAGATGCCAAGGTACATGTATTGACCCACACTTTGCATTACGGTATGGGTGTTTTTGAAGGTATTCGTGCCTACCAAACGGACAAAGGTGCCGCGATTTTTCGTCTGCAAGAGCATACCGATCGACTATTCCGCTCGGCACATATTTTAAATATGCCAATGCCTTACGACAAAGAGGCGATCAACGCAGCAACCATCGCCGCCGTAAAAGAAAATAACCTCAACTCAGCCTACATTCGCCCCATGGTCTTTTTTGGATCGGAAGGCATGGGGCTGCGGGCCGATAACTTAAAAGCACACGTGATGATTGCCGCGTGGTCTTGGGGTGCTTACCTGGGCAAAGAGGCATTGGAACAGGGGATTCGCATCAAAACATCCTCTTTCACTCGTCACCACGTCAACATCACCATGTGCAAAGCCAAGGCTAATGGCAACTACATGAACTCCATGCTCGCCTTGAGCGATGCGATGCGAGACGGTTATGATGAAGCGTTGTTGCTGGATGTAGATGGCTTTGTAGCCGAAGGGAGCGGCGAGAACTTTTTCATGGTACGTGATGGCATTGTCTATACGCCCGAATTAACCTCGGCACTGGACGGCATTACCCGTGCGACCATACTTACTTTATGTGAAGAACTCGGAATTGACGTACGCGAAAAACGCATCACCCGTGATGAAGTCTATGTGGCGGATGAGTGCTTCTTCACTGGCACCGCCGCAGAAGTCACCCCCATTCGTGAGTTGGATGGTCGTCAAATCGGTGCTGGCAGCCGTGGCCCGATCACTGAAAAACTGCAAAGCATGTACTTTGATATTGTTCATGGTCGCGACGAAAGTCGCCGTGACTGGTTGACGTTGGTTTGAAAAAAAGAGCACCCCTTTCTGTGGGTGCTCAAAATAGACCAGATAATCTGAATACAACGGGAGGCAATATGACATCCGGGATTTCACAAACCTGCCCAGAAGTGGGTGAGGTATTACCCAATGAAGAGAACAAATACACCGTGAGCAAAGCAGATCTACCACTGCACTGCCCAATGGACGGCATGAGCCTGTGGAACTCACATCCCCGTGTCTATATTAAAATGAAAGAGGGTCGGGGAAAGTGCCCTTATTGTGGGGCGGAGTATGAAGAGAATAGCTGATTAACTGCGGCATAGCTGCGGGCAATCAACGCCAATAAAATATGCATCTTTAGTTCTCACAATAACGTCCAGATAGAACCATTGGCTATATTTGGGAGTAGATGTTTGTCTCAAATACACCCGATAGAGCATACTTGTTTTCTCTCCAAAAAACTAAAGTGAGACTCTTTTTAGGAGGATGTTAACTTCATCGTGAGCGATGTGCTCTTGAACGCCCAATCAGATGGCCCAAGGCCGTGCAGCGGTGACACGGAGTATTGTCACGTCCGTGGCAATAGAGTGATAGTGGCTGCATGATGGATTACTCGAACGGGTAGTTGAGTAGCTCAATATCTTGTTTGAAGTGATTTGCTACCAGCTCAATAGTCTCATCGTCATAGTAACTGCGGAAGTCTTTTTTACGATCTGTTGAAATACGCTTCTCAGGCAGAGAACACTGTATGCCTATATGCTCACAAGCGTGTGAAAAATCCCTGTGCAGATTTTCGTAGCGACCTATGTAATCAACAATTATGTTGCCATGCAGATCGACAAGATAATCACTTTGCAGCTCGATGGAGGTGTCGATGTGGTACTGATATTCCCGTTCGGGATCAAACTTGAATTTCATAAAGTCTTTGAAGTTTTCGTGGCCAAACAGAAATTGGGGTCGCTCACGACGGATGTGGTGGAATGAACTCACCTGAAGATCCCAAGGGTTGCGTACAAAACCAAATTTAAATAGCCCATCAAAAAAATCGTTGGGCAGCATCTCTTTCGCAGCAATGATTTTTGAGTGGCGGGGAAATTTACTCCCCAGCTTATGTGCGTTCAGGTGACTCAGTTTGCTGCACACCCACATTGCCGGGCGATAGCGATCCCATCTCGCTTTTTGCGCCAACGCAGCGCGGACACTGGTACCGCCTGTTTTGGCAATATGGACAAAAAGAAAATTGTAGCGATGGGATAACAGCATTTATGAGGTACCTGGGTCGATTCTAGGCTTATTCTGCCACTGATTTTTCTTGAGAGATACCCAAGAGGCTGTCCGAGAATAGATAGGCCTACTGCGAAAGCGTGTTTTTTGCTCATTTTCCCGCCAATTTTCGTTAAAGGGAACTGTTTCGATTTGCCCCTGTTTTTGTTAGAATCCGCGCTCGCTTTACCAGCACAACCACACCATCCCAGGGGTTTTCCATGTTTGAATTGAGTCATGCGCGCTATGCGAGTGTGAAAAACGATATTTTATCGGGTCTTACAGTCGCATTGGCTCTGGTGCCAGAGGCGGTCGCTTTTGCATTTGTGGCGGGTGTCAACCCCTTGGTGGGTCTCTATGCCGCATTTATGGTGGGTTTAATTACCGCCGCTATTGGTGGTCGTCCGGGGATGATTTCCGGTGCTACCGGGGCGTTGGCGGTGGTAATGATCTATCTGGTGGCTGAGCACGGGGTTGAATATCTGTTTGCTGCGGTGGTATTGATGGGCATTATTCAGGTGTTAGCAGGGGTGTTGAAGATGGGGGTCTTTATCCGCATGGTACCTTACCCGGTGATGCTGGGATTTGTGAACGGCTTGGCTATTGTGATCTTTCTGGCGCAGTTAGAGCAGTTTAAAGTGACCGATGCCGCCGGGGTGAGTAGTTGGTTGGTCGGTAATGAACTGATGTTGATGCTGGGCTTAATTGCACTCACCATGGCGATTATCTACTTGTTGCCAAAACTGACCAAAGCGATTCCTTCCTCACTGGCGGCGATTATTGTGGTCACTGCACTGGTTATCTTCTTTGGTATGGATACCCAGAGCGTGGGTGATATCGCCTCGATTGCCGGTGGTTTTCCTGAATTCCATATCCCGATGGTGCCGTTTACCTTTGAGACCTTCATGATTATTCTGCCCTTTTCGCTGATTTTTGCGGCGATTGGCTTGATTGAATCACTGTTGACCATGAATCTGATTGATGAAATTACCGAGACCCGTGGCCAAGGTAACCGTGAATGTGTGGGGCAGGGCGCGGCTAATATCGCCACCGGTTTCTTTGGCGGCATGGGTGGTTGCGCGATGATTGGTCAGTCGATGATCAATATCAACTCCGGCGGTTATGGTCGTCTATCGGGTATCTCGGCAGCACTGTTTCTGTTGGGCTTCATTCTGTTTGCTTCCGATCTGATCGAGATGATTCCACTGGCGGCGCTGGTGGGGGTGATGTTTATTGTGGTAATCGGCACCTTTGAGTGGTCGAGTGTACGTATTTTGAAAAAAATTCCACCGGCAGATGCCTTTGTGTTGATTTTGGTTTCCGGTATCACGGTTCTCACCGATTTGGCCACCGCGGTTATTATTGGGGTGATTATTTCTGCGCTGGTATTTGCCTGGCAGACCGCCAAACATATGTGGGCAGAGCAGAGCATTGATGAGAATGGTACTAAGATTTATGTAATGCATGGGCCGCTATTTTTTGGCTCAATTCGTAGCTTTACCGATCTGTTTGATACCAAGGGTGATCCCGATGAGGTGGTGATCGATTTTAAATACACCCGGGTTTATGATCACTCCGGTATGGAGGCGATTGACAGCCTGACCGAGCGCTACACCAAGGCGGGGAAAAAAGTACACCTGCGCCATTTAAGTCACGAGTGCCAGACCCTGCTTGAAAAGTCGGGTGATCTGGTTGAGGTTAATATGAGTGAAGATATTCACTACCATGTGGAGACTGAGGCGAAGCGCAAGTAGCGCCTTGAGATAAAAATATAATCCGGCCATCTTTAGAGTGGCCGTTTTACGTTATGACCAACCAAAATTCCATACAACAACTCTTCTCCAAACTTGACCAATGCATGTTGGCCGAACAGTTTGTGCTGCGTAAACGCTTATACGGCCTTCAGCACCGGGCCAAAGAAGGTAAACCCGTTGAGTCGGCACTGCTTAAGATCACTCAGGCTGTTGAAACCTCGATAGCGCTAAAAACCCATCGCCTACAACAGTTGCCCAAACCCAGCTACCCAGAAGGGTTGCCGGTCAGTGAGCGGCGTGAAGATATAAAAAAGATCATTGCCGCACACCCGGTGGTGATTCTTGCGGGTGAGACCGGTTCCGGTAAAACCACCCAACTGCCTAAAATCTGTCTGGAGCTGGGGCGTGGGGTGAATGGCTACATCGGCCATACCCAGCCGCGTCGACTGGCAGCACGCAGCCTCGCCACCCGCATCGCCGAAGAGCTGAACAGTGAAGTGGGCAAAGCGGTGGGGTTCAAGGTGCGCTTTAGTGACCAGACCCGGCCAGAGAGTTACATCAAAATCATGACCGATGGCATTTTGCTGGCCGAAATGCAGCAAGACCGCTATCTCAACCAATACGACACCATCATCATTGATGAGGCGCACGAGCGCAGCCTCAATATCGATTTTCTGCTCGGTTATCTCAAACAGCTACTGCCGAAACGCCCCGATCTTAAGGTGATTATTACCTCCGCCACCATCGACACAGAGCGCTTCTCAAAACACTTTGATAATGCACCGGTGGTTGAAGTATCAGGTAGAACCTACCCGGTTGATCTGCGTTACCGGCCACTTTACGAGAGTGAAGAGCAGGGTACTGACATGGTGCAGGGTATTTTGGATGCAGTGGATGAGATATCACGGCAGGATCGCCGGGGCGATATGTTGATCTTCCTGCCCGGTGAGCGAGAGATTCGTGAAACTGCCGAGGCGTTGCGTAAACACCACCCCCATGATAGCGAAGTACTGCCGCTGTTTGCCCGTTTGAGTGCCAGCGAGCAGGGGCGTATCTTTCAGCCCAGCCGCAAACAGCGCATTGTGCTCGCTACCAACGTGGCCGAAACCTCACTCACGGTGCCGGGTATTCGCTATGTGATCGACCCCGGTGTGGCTCGTATCAGCCGTTACAGTTACCGCAGCAAGGTGCAGCGGTTGCCTATTGAGGCCATTTCACAGGCCAGTGCCAACCAGCGTGCCGGGCGCTGTGGGCGCATCGCCGCCGGGGTCTGTGTTCGTCTCTACTCTGAAGATGATTTTAATGGCCGGGATGAATTCACCGCCCCCGAGATACAGCGCACCAATCTGGCCAGTGTCATCTTGCAGATGAAGGGCTTGGGGCTGGGGGATATTGAGGCGTTTCCATTTGTGGATGCCCCCGATAGCCGCATGGTGAATGATGGCTATAAACTGCTGCAAGAGCTGGGGGCAATTGATCGACAACAAAAGCTGCTTGAGCGGGGTCGAAAGTTGGCACGGCTACCGATTGACCCGCGTATTGGCCGCATGCTGTTGGCGGCGATTGATGAGGGTGCACTAGCAGAGCTGCTGGTGATCGCTTCGGCACTGAGTATTCAGGAACCCCGAGACCGCCCCGCCGATAAACAGCAGGCGGCAGATGAAAAACACAGTGAGTTCAAAGATGAAGACTCTGATTTCCTGATCTATCTTAATCTCTGGAACTGGTTTCAGCAGCAAAAAGCACAACTGAGTCGTAACCAGTTACGCAAGTTGTGCAAAAAACAGTTCATCTCCTACCTGCGCATGCTGGAGTGGCAAGATATTCACAAACAGCTCGCCGGGCAACTAAAAGAGATGGGGCATCGCAGCGGCCAGCAACCCGCCGATTATGCCAAAATACACCGAGCATTGATGAGCGGTCTGCTGGGTAATATCGCCTTTAAACAGGATGATAAAGAGTACCTGGGCACCCGCAGTAAAAAGTTAAAAATCTTCCCCGGCTCGGCACTGCGAAAAAAACAGCCGAAATGGATTATGGCCGCCGAGCTGGTTGAGACCTCACAACTGTTTGCCCGCACCGTGGCCAAAATAGAGCCGGAGTGGATCGAAGCGATTGCCGAAGGGTTGTGCAAAAAAAGCTACAGCGATGCCCACTGGGAGAAACGCCGCGCACAGGTGGCTGCCTTCGAAAAAGTGACCCTGTACGGGCTGCCAATTGTGGCGCGGCGCAAGATTCACTACGGCCCACTGGAGCCGGTGGTCAGCCGGGAGATTTTTATCCGTGGTGCACTGGTCAATGGCGAATACCGCTCACAAGCCCCGTGCCTGAAACATAATCGCCAGCTGATTGATGAGATTGAGCAGTTAGAGAGCAAATCTCGCCGCCGTGATCTGTTGGTAGATGAAGAGCTGATTTTTGCCTTTTACGATCAGCTGATACCAGAAAATATCTTTAATGGTATTCGCTTTGAGCGCTGGTATAAAAAAGCGCGGCTCGATGAGCCCAAACTGCTGTTTCTATCACAAGATGATCTGTTACAGCGGAATAGTACCCTCTGCCAACAAGCATTCCCTGATCAACTGAACTACCAAGGGGTGCAGCTTGATCTGGAGTATCACTTTGACCCCAACCATCACACCGATGGTATTAATCTCAAGGTGCCGCTGGCACTGTTAAACCAATTGGAACCGGAATATTTTGAGTGGCTGGTGCCCGGCATGTTGCTTGAAAAGGTGATTCAACTGATTAAAGCACTGCCCAAACCGGTACGGCGTCATTTTGTACCCGCCCCTGATTATGCACAGGCGTGTGTCGATGCACTGCCGGCGTCGTCCCCTAGCTCGTTGCTCGAAGCCGTCTCCCATCAACTGAACCGTATTGCCGGTGAACCGCTGCCCACTGGCGTGTGGGATGATTTGCAGCTGCCAGATCATCTGTTGATGAGTTTCAAAGTGATAGGTGAGAGAGGCAAGGTGTTGGCGCAGGGGCGAGACCTCAACCAGTTGAAAGCGGAGTGTGGCTCACTGGCCAGTGAAAATTTCACCACCCCACAACTGGATGCTTTAGAGCGAAAAAATATCAGCCAATGGGACTTTGAAACCCTGCCGGAGGTAGTTGAGAGCAGACAGCAGGGGATGACACTGCGCGCTTATCCGGCACTGGTTGATGACGGCACTACCGTCTCACTCAAGGTATTTGATACTGCTGCGAAGGCAAAACAGAAGCATCGAGCGGGATTGCGGCGGCTGTTTTTGTTGCAGCTCACCGATAAAATTAAATACCTACACAAAAATATTCCACAGTTACAACAGATGTCACTCTGTTACAGCAGCTTAGGTAACAGCGAGCAGTTAACGCAGCAGATTATTCTGGCGGCGATTGAAAAGAGCTTTATGGGGGATGTTGAGTCGATTAATGACAAAACCGCTTTTGAACAGCAGTTACAGCGCGGCAGAGGTGAGTTTGTTACCCATGTCAATGAGATCGCCACTCTACTGCGCGGCCTGTTGCAGCAGTATCACCAAATACGGATGGCGATTAAAGGCGATATTCCCCCCTTCTGGTTAAGTGCGATGGCCGATATTCAGCAGCAGTTGCAAGCACTGATCTATAAAGGGTTTATTGTGGAGACCCCTTACAAATATCTGGAAAACTACCCCCGCTATCTAAAGGGTATACAGCTTCGGCTTGAGAAGCTGAACCATAATTTGAACCGGGATAAAATCGCGATGTTAGCGGTGATGCAGGTGAGTGCGCAATATCAGCAGGGCCTTGATCGAGCATTAAAAAAAGGGGATAACAAGCAACTGGAAGCACTGACTGAAATTCGCTGGTTGATTGAAGAGTTGCGGATCTCACTCTTTTCACAAGAGCTGAAAACATTGCAGCCGGTTTCGGAAAAACGCTTGGAAAAAATGATTCGCCAGTCAGCTTGCTAAGGAACGATTACGGAATAACGTCTACATTCTGACTTGTTCTTTTACCCCCCGTTCAAACGATCTCAATCGCTACAAGCGTGCCATTCAGCACATAGCGAAGTTCACCTGCGAGATGAAAAAGTAAATCAAGTGCAAATGCATAAGAAACAGTTAGTTACCCTGTAATGTGAGCGATCAACTGATGAGTCTAGGGTAATGCTGAATGGGAAGTTTTGCATTATTCTTTCAGCTTAAGTAGAATGCGCGTTCCCGTGCGTCTGTGTGCGGGATTTTTTGTATTAACTCCTTGCCTTCCGTTATGTACAGAAGGCCAGAAAAAAGTCCGAAGGGAGCGTCTAATGAAACATTATGAAATCATATTTCTGGTTCACCCAGATCAAAGCGAGCAGGTCTCTGCGATGGTAGAGCGTTACCAGGGAATCATCGAAGCCGATGGTGGTAAAGTTCATCGTCTGGAAGATTGGGGCCGCCGTCAGTTGGCGTATCCAATAAACAAAATTCACAAAGCACACTACGTGCTGATGAATATTGAGTGCACAAAGAGTGCGTTGGATGAGTTGGCCAGTATGTTCCGCTTTAATGATGCGGTGCTGCGTAACATGGTACTCAGCATGAAGGGCCCAGTGATTGAAGCGTCACCACAAGCTCGTCGTGAAGAGAGCCAAGAGCGTACTGGAGAGACCAAAGCGGCTGCCGAATAAGCACTGCTCGTTATTTGAACTGTAAAGAATAGGATACACACATGGCTCGTTATTTTCGTCGTAGAAAGTTCTGCCGCTTCACGGCAGAGGGTGTTACTGAAATCGATTACAAAGATCTCGGTACCTTGAAAAATTATGTAACTGAAACCGGTAAAATTGTCCCTAGCCGCGTCACGGGCACCAAGGCGCGTTATCAGCGTCAGTTGTCTACCGCTATCAAACGTGCTCGTTTTTTGGCACTGTTGCCATATTGCGATGCCCACGAAAACTAAGCCGGTTACAGATTAAAGTATAAGGTAGGTAAACATTATGCGGTCACTGGCATCATTTATCATGCGTGGCCGCATGCAGGCAGTTCTGATTGTTATATTGTTTGCTGGATTGTCTCTGCCGCTGGCCCCCTTCATCTATTTGAGTGGTGGTGCAGTAGCGCTGGCGACGTTGCGGTTAGGCCCACAGAGTGGGTTGTCGGTGATTTTAATTTCCGGCCTGGTCATTTCACTGTTATCCCTGGTTGCCATGGGAAGCTTACTTCCCGGCCTGGTATTCATGGGTATGGTTTGGCTGCCGGTCTGGGTGTTGTCGACCGTGTTGCGACAGAGCCGTTCACTGGATTATGTCATCGCCATCGCCTGTGGCATTGGTCTATTGTTGACCTTGTTGGTACATCTGCTGTTGAGTGATCCGGTGATGTGGTGGCAGCAGGTTTTGGAGCAGCTGTTAGCAACAATGGGGGAGATGGGCAGCCATGCTGAGATCGCCGCCATTACCGAACAGCTTGCCCGACTGATGACCGCGATTGTTGTTGTCGCACTAACACTGAATATTTTGTTCAGTCTGTTTGTCGGGCGCTGGTGGCAATCGCAGCTTTACAACCCCGGTGGATTCAGACAAGAGTTTCACCAGCTGAGGTTGCCAAAAATTTTGGCATGGGTAACCGTTGCGGTGATGCTGGCTTCGATGTTTGTCCAGCAGGGTGCCGGAATGCTGGCAGGCAATCTGATGATTGTTCTGGTGTTTTTTTATCTGTTGCAGGGGTTGGCGATTATCCACAGTGTGGTGGCTGAGCGAAAGCTGAGTGTCGGTTGGTTGATTGGCTTATACCTTGCGATGACAATTGCACTACCACAAATTGCAGCGCTGTTGATGCTGCTTGGCGTGAGTGATAGCTGGATTGATATACGTCGTCGCCTTGCTCTTCCTAAAGAAGATCAACAGAAACATGATGATCAGGGCAGCCCTGACTGAATTTAATGATTAAACAAGAGGTGTGTTGAGATGGATGTGATTCTTCTCGAGAAAGTTCGTAACCTGGGAAACCTGGGCGATAAAGTATCTGTAAAATCGGGTTATGGTCGTAATTTCTTGATCCCGCAAAACAAGGCAGTACCGGCAACGGCTTCAAATGTTGCTTCTTTCGAAGCCCGTCGGGCAGAGCTGGAGAAAGGGGCTTCTGATGTTTTGGCAGCGGCTCAAGCGCGTGCTGAAAAGCTGGAAGGCCTCTCAGTGAGCATCGCCGGTAATGCGGGTGATGAGGGCAAGTTGTTTGGTTCGATCGGTACCGCTGATGTCGCAGCGGCGGTAACGGCTGCTGGCGTTGAGCTGAGCAAAGCTGAGGTTCGTATGCCAGAAGGTGCTATTCGTGCCACCGGTGAATACAGCGTTGCGGTTCACCTGCACGTTGATGTTGATAGCTCGGTCAGTGTTATTGTTACTGCTGAGTAAGTAGAACATAGAGAAGGCGGGCATCCGGAAGGGTGTCCGCCTTTTTTTGTCTCTTCCTTGGTAGACAACACTCCGTCAAGCGGCCTCTCTTTCGTGATTGTGGTAATCTCGACATCTTTGATGTTTGTCAATTCTCTGTTCTGAATAAAGGTGATTATGTCCCCAACAACATACTCTGGTAACCCGGTGGATGAGTCCACCGCAGCGTTGAAAATTCCTCCCCACTCGATCGAAGCTGAACAGTCGGTGCTGGGTGGCCTGATGCTGGATAATAATGCCTGGGATCAAGTCTCTGATCTGGTGACGGAAGAGGACTTTTATCGCCACGACCACCGGATGATCTTCTCGGCCATTGCAGCCATCTCTGGACGGAGTGAGCCTTGTGATGTGATCACGCTCTCTGAAGAGCTGGATAAAATGTCAGAGCTGGATAATGTGGGTGGCTTGCGGCAGTTGGGAATGTTGGCAAAAAACACCCCGAGTGCGGCCAATATTCGGGCTTACGCGGAAATTGTGCGCGAAAAATCGGTTTTACGGCAGTTGATTGATGTGGGCACGGCAATTTCGAATAGTGGCTATCAGCCTGACGGACGCAGCAGCAGTGAGCTGCTCGATCTTGCGGAGAGTCTGGTTTTCAAGATTGCCGAGCAGGGAGCGAGATCGAAACAGGGCTTTCAGGATATTAACGAGCTGCTGGTTAAGGCGGTTGATAAAATTGATACGCTTTACAACAGTGACTCGCCGATTACCGGTACCACCACCGGTTTTGTCGATTTTGATAAACAGACCTCGGGTATGCAACGCTCAGATCTGATTATTGTTGCCGGTCGCCCCTCCATGGGAAAAACCACCTTTGCGATGAATATTGCTGAAAATGCGGCGTTAGAGACCAAAAAGCCGATCGCCATTTTCAGTATGGAGATGCCGGGGGAGCAGTTGGTGATGCGCATGCTCTCTTCATTTGGTCGTATTGAGCAGACCCGTTTGCGCAATGGCAGCCTTGAAGATGAAGATTGGCCGCGCCTGACCTCGGCGGTTTCGTTGTTGCAGCAGACCAAAATTTTTATTGATGACTCTGCCAGTTTGAGCCCCAACGAGTTGCGTACCCGGGCGCGACGTCTGGTGCGTGAACACGGTGAGTTGGGGGTGATCGTGATTGACTATCTTCAGTTGATGCAGGTGCCGGGTTCGAAGGAGAACCGTACCGCAGAAATATCCGAGATTTCTCGCTCCTTGAAAGCGCTGGCAAAAGAGCTGAATGTACCGGTAATTGCACTCTCCCAGCTCAATCGAAGTCTGGAAAATCGGCCCAATAAACGTCCGATTAACTCGGATCTGCGTGAGTCGGGAGCCATCGAGCAAGATGCAGACCTCATTGTCTTTATCTACCGTGACGAAGTTTATAACGAAGATAGCCCCGATAAAGGAGTGGCAGAGATCATTATCGGCAAGCAGCGTAATGGCCCGATCGGCACCACACGGCTGACCTTTCTGGGCCGATACGCCAAGTTTGAAAATTATGCCGGGCCGGCTTACGACGAGGATGGGCTGGCGTGAACCCACGGGCCTGGGCCTTAATCGATCTGGCCGCGCTAAAACACAACTTGTCGATTGCCAAGGCAGCGGCACCGGAAAGCAGGCTGTTGGCGGTGATCAAGGCAGATGGCTATGGCCACGGTATTCAAGCAGTTGCTCAGGTGTTGAGTGAGGCGGATGGTTTTGGCGTTGCCTGTCTGCAGGAGGCGGTGATGTTGCGAGAGGCGGGAGTTGAGCAGACGATTTTACTGCTGGAAGGGGTGTTCAGCTTTGAAGAACTTCAGCTTGTCCGGCAACATGATTTATCTATTGTTGTCCACCAGCTTCAGCAGATCGAGTGGTTGGAGCGGTTAGGTGAACACGATAACGACGCCATTCCTACATGGTTAAAACTAGATAGCGGCATGCATCGCCTGGGGTTCTCTGAGTCGGCATTTATGGCGGCCAAAGAGCGCTTGCAACGCTGTGGTGCGGTCAGAGGCCCAATCACCGCGATCAGCCACTTTGCCAATGCCGATTGTCCTGATCACCCGGCTAATGAACAACAACTTTCACTGTTTAACGCACTATCAGCTGATTTTTCTCAAAAAAGTATCGCTAATTCAGCAGCACTGCTGGCACTGCCACAGAGTCACTACGATTGGGTGCGTCCCGGCATCATGCTGTTTGGCAGTTCACCTTTCCTCTCGGGTGGTGCTTCGCCGTATCAGCTGCGCCCGGTGATGACCCTGAAGGCGAGGCTGTTTGCGATTAAATCACTGAAAAAAGGGGATGCGGTGGGCTACGGTGGTTGTTGGGTCTGCCCCCATGAAATGACGATTGGCCTAGTCTCGATTGGCTATGGTGACGGCTATCCGCGCCATGCACCGAATGGTACTCCGGTTTTAGTTGATGGACACCGCTGTTCACTGGTGGGGCGTGTTTCGATGGATATGATCAGCGTGGATCTGCAAAACCACCCCGATGCCCAGTGCGGTGATCAGGTGGTTTTGTGGGGTGAGGGGTTGGCGGTTGACGAGGTTGCCAATGCCGCCGGGACGATTAGTTATGAGCTGTTGTGTGGTATTACATCGCGGGTTGAATTTGCGTATCTGGATAGTGAGCAGGGTGAGTAATGGCTAAAGTAAAAATTGTTTTTGCCTGTACAGAGTGCGGTGCCCAGGCGAGTAAATGGGCCGGGCAGTGTGCTGATTGCGGGGTGTGGAACTCGCTGGTTGAGCAACGGCTTGAGCCAACAACCGCGGCAAATGTTCATCCCCGTTTTGCCGGTTACAGCGGTGCTCGTTCGCAGATACAGATGCTCTCGGATGTGGAGTGTCGAACCGATCTCAAAACATTGACCGGGATTAAAGAGCTGGATCGTGTGCTAGGTGATGGGCTGGTTCACGGTGCAGTGATTATGCTGGGTGGTGACCCGGGTATTGGCAAGTCTACTCTGTTGCTACAGGCGATTGCCGCGTTGAGCGACCGTCTGGCCTGCCTCTATATTACCGGTGAGGAGTCGTTGCATCAGGTGAGTATGCGGGCCCAGCGTTTAAGCCTGCAACTGGATCGACTTCAGCTGCTGGCAGAGACCTGTGTCGAACGTATTTTAGAGACCGCCCGGCAAGAGAAACCCAACGTTCTGGTGATCGACTCGATTCAAACCATGTATACCGAATCACTCCAGTCAGCACCGGGCGGTGTGGCTCAGTTGCGTGAAAGTGCCGCAATGCTGGTGCGTTATGCCAAACAGAGCAATACCGCTATTTTTCTGGTTGGCCATGTCACCAAAGAGGGCACTCTGGCCGGGCCACGAGTGCTTGAACATATGGTGGATACGGTACTCTATTTTGAGGGTGAGGCCAGTAGCTCATTTCGGGCGATACGGGCAATTAAAAATCGCTTTGGTGCAGTGAATGAACTGGGCATGTTCGCCATGACCGAGAAGGGGCTGCGGGCAGTGACCAACCCCTCGGCAATGTTTCTCTCCCGCCACCCGGAGCCGGTGCCGGGAAGCGTGGTGATGGTGACCCGAGAAGGGACCCGGCCACTGTTGGTGGAAGTTCAGGCACTGGTGGATGAGAGCCACTTGGCGAACCCACGACGTGTGAGTATCGGCCTGGAGCATAATCGCCTGGCGATGCTGCTGGCGGTGTTGCACCGACATGGCGGTATCCCCACTTTTGATCAGGATGTGTTTGTGAATGTAGTTGGTGGGGTGCGGGTCACTGAAACCGCAGCCGATTTACCGGTGATTATGGCGGTGCTCTCCAGTTTAAGAAATCGCCCGCTGGACAGTGCGACAATTGCTTTTGGTGAGGTGGGTTTGTCGGGTGAGATTCGTCCGGTGCAGAGCGGTCTTGATCGCCTGAAAGAGGCGGCAAAACACGGCCTGAAGCGGGCGATTATACCCAAAGAGAACGCCCCTAAATCAGCGGGAATTGAGGGGCTGGAGATTATAGCGGTCAGTCGTTTAAGTGATGCGCTGGGTTATCTGTAACGGGTTCTTCTTCTTGACCTATTTGTTTTCGATCAAAGCGGCGAGCTCCCGGTCGAGAATGCTCTCGTCCCCCAGGTTAAGCTCAATTAAACGGCGTAGGTGGGTGATGCTCTCCAAGCCAATGTGCAGGCAGTTGAAGCCGATATGGTTCTCCTCAAGATGAGCAACCTCCGCATCCATCTGGATCGAAATGCTATTTTCGCCGCCATCAAGATCAAGTTCAATAGAGAAATGTTCGCCCAGCTCTCCTTGCCAATTCTCGGGTCGCTCCAGTAATGCACCTTTCAGTGAAATATCAATCAGCGGACTGCACCAACTCTCCCCAGCGTTAACAATATGAGTAGTCGCTTCGAATGGGATACGCGTAAAGCGTCTCTTTTCTGTCATGTGCTAACTCCCGGTTGTTTTTAGAGGTACGCTCACCTTAGGGATGTAGAATTTATTAAAATACCGCTCTTACTTGTCTTTTTGCCCACCCTATCTAGGCCGGTATTCGTTGCGTAGCTCACTACGCGCCTAATACCGGCCTAAATAGGGTGAACAACAATTCGGCGTAATAACGGTACTTTAACTTCTTCTACATCCCTTAAATTATTGCACCAAAACATTTTGATGCAATGTTTTTTCTCACTATTTTGTCAGCAGGTTGTCCAGAATGCGCTGATATACGGTACTGAGCAGGTCAAGGTCACTGCTGCGAACACACTCGTTTACTTGGTGGATTGTCGCGTTTATCGGCCCCAACTCCACAACCTGCGAGCCGGTTGGGGCAATGAAACGAGCATCTGAGGTGCCACCTGCGGTGGAGAGTTTGGTGGCGTAGCCGGTTGTCGACTCAATGGCACGGCAGGTGGCATCAACCAGCTCACCCACATCGGTTAGGAAGGAGAGCCCCGACAAATTCCACTCTACCTCATAATTGAGCTGATGCTTATCAATAATCGCCTCCACCTGTTGTTGAAGTTTTTCATGGGTGGTTTCAGTTGAGTAACGGAAGTTGAAAATCACCTCGCATTCACCCGGAATAACGTTCGTGGCACCGGTGCCACTATTAATGTTGGAGATCTGAAATGAGGTGGCGGGGAAAAATTCATTGCCATTATCCCAGCTCATGGCGCTGAGTTCAGCAAGCACCGGCATGGCGCGGTGTATCGGGTTTTCCGCCAGGTGAGGGTAGGCAACGTGGCCTTGAATGCCGTTGATAACCAATCGACACCCCAGTGATCCCCGGCGGCCATTTTTAATCACATCCCCTAGTTTGGTGGTGCTTGAAGGCTCACCAACCAGGCAGTAATCTATTTTGATGTTGTTCTCTTCGAGGTATTCCACCACTTTGACAGTGCCATCAACCGCCGGGCCCTCTTCGTCACTGGTTATCAAAAATCCGATGCTGCCAAGGTGGTCAGGGTGCTCGGCAACAAAGGCTTCACAAGCGGTGATCATTGCCGCCAGACTGCCTTTCATATCGGCGGCACCCCGACCATAAAGGTAACCGTCTCGCTCGGTGGCTTCAAAAGGAGGGGAGTCCCAGCTCTCCAGTGGCCCGGTGGGCACTACGTCGGTATGTCCGGCAAAAGCGAACAGTGGTTTTGACTCCCCCCGCTGTGCCCAAAAATTATCCACCTCACCAAAAGGGAGCCGGGTGACCGTAAAGCCAATCGCCTCCAGTCGATCAATCATCAGATCATGGCATCCGCCATCAGAGGGAGTGACTGATGCCCGGTTAATTAACTGTTTGGCTAAAGTAAGGGTTGCTGAACTCATTGAATTTCAATTTCTTTCTGGTTATTTGAGTAGATAGTGATCATAGCAGAAAGCGTTGGCTGGCGTTACCCAGGGTGTTTTAGTGCGCGGGTTGATACATCGATAGGTACGATGCTGACTTTAGCGGCTGAAGTCTCAGTTTCTACAAAGTGGGAGAGGTTGAGGCTTTATCTGTACCATCATCCCATGCCGCCACACTACCCGCGTTGAGTATGTTGGCTATAGGTCTCTTTTTCCATTTACTCTGCATGTTTAATAAGCTTGTTTATATTGATCTCTTTAATTCTTTTAGCCGGCATCCCTGCCAGCATAATACCCTCTTCATGGAAGGAGTCGCTGACACAAGCGTTAGCGCTTATTGCAATCCGGTTTCCAATGGCAATATTTCCATATATTTTAGCACCCGGACCGATGTAGACATTGTCACCAATTTGGGGGGCTTCTTCGTGCCCTCCTGAGGCCCCAATATTTACACAGGCATGTATTCTGCAATTTTTCCCGACCTTAGCCCGGGAGTTTACAATAATGGTACCGTAATGAACTATTGCCAACCCGGGGCCAAAAACATTTATGGGTATCGAAAAGTTTAATTTAATCGACTCTTTGCGAAATTGATATTTGAGCCAATAGGTGTATATTTTATTAAACCCCCCCCTTTTACAGTTGGAGTAATACTCCAGTTTTCTAAGCTTTTTTTGAAAGCTCCACAGCGGGGGGGGGGAGGATCGCCAGCTTGAGTTTTTTTTGAAAACCATCGGCATCAATCCCCAGTGCAATTTTATCTGCCCTTAAGTAGTACTCATAATCCTGTTTAGATTTAATCATTGTAAACATCCATTGGCGCAAAGTGTTGCTATGGTGGCGGGCAGGCCCAAATATAAAGCGTGCAAAAAAGGGTGTTGGGAGAATGCCCCCCTCACGGCCCTTCAAGCTTAATCCCTAGATAGAAACACGTATGCTATTCAAGCTATTGATTTTACTGTGAAACCAATTGACGTGCAGGAATGCATTAACGACAGCGGTGACAGAATGTCATAGCGCTGTCTTACATATCATCTCGTGTCTCTATCCGGGAATTAGGGCTTTTAGTAACCCCGCTCTATTTTATTTTTTTCTTGAGCTTGAGCCTATTTGCAGTCCATTTTGATGTCAATCAATCGCTGGGGTATTCCGTCACAAAAAACAAAAAAACATCTATTGATGTTGCGCCAACGCCCAGGCGACATGCTCCCTTATTAATTCACTTTTATCCTGTTCTCTTGCCTGCAACGCCTCGATCACTTTATCGCTACTCTGCGCGTTTCCCAATGCGATGGCGATGTTACGTATCCACCGTTGGTGGCCAATGCGGCGAATCGGTGAACCCGCCATCTTGTTGAGGAAAGTCGCTTCGTCCCAGCAGAACAGTTCGATCAGTTCGGGGGCCGCCAATCCGTGGCGGGGCAGGAAGTCCTGCTCGTCACTGTAGCGGGCAAAGCGGTTCCATGGGCAAGCGAGCTGGCAGTCATCACAGCCGTATATTCGGTTGCCGAGTGCTTTGCGGAATTCGATTGGAATGGCTCCGTGTAGCTCGATGGTGAGATAGGAGATGCAGCGTCGGCCATCCACCTGATAAGGGGCCACGATGGCCTGGGTTGGGCAGAGGTCGATACAGGCGTGACAACGTCCGCAGTGATTCTCAACGGGCTTTTCCTGCTCTATCGGTAGCGGTAGGTCGGTGTATAGCTCCCCAAGAAAGAACCAGGAACCCGCCCGCCGATTGATCAGGTTACTGTGTTTACCGATCCAGCCCAGCCCCGCTTTTTCCGCCAACGCTTTTTCCAGCACCGGGGCGCTATCAACAAAGGCGCGGTAGCCGAACTCTCCCACCTGTTGCTGGATATAGTCAGCCAGCTGCTGCAAGCGCTTACGCAGCACTTTGTGGTAATCCCGCCCAAGAGCGTAGCGCGAAATGTAGCCTCTCTCCGGTTGCTGTAACAGCTGGCTTGCCACTACCCCGTCGGGTGGCAGATAGTCCATACGTACGGAGATCACCCGCAGCGTACCGGGTTCCAACTCGGCAGGGCGGCTGCGCTTGCTGCCGTGGCGGGCCATGTACTCCATCTCACCGTGATACCCCTTCTCCAACCAGTGGTTCAGGTGTTGCTCGGCATCATCCAACTGACAGTCGGATACCCCCAACTGCTGAAAACCGAGTTCAAGCGCTTTCTGTTTGATCTGTCGCAATAGCGCCAGGCTATCGCTGTGTTTTTTTCCTGACATAGTGGTTATGATACCGCCATGCACTCACTTCCTCATATCCTTTATTCAGTGGCGCAGACCCGGTCTCTAGATCGTCTGGCTATCAAACAATACGCTACTCCCGGTATTGTATTGATGAAGCGCGCTGGCGAAGCCGCTTTTGAGCTGCTGATGGCGAGGTGGCCGAAGGCACAAAATATTGCCGTGCTCTGTGGTGGTGGCAACAATGGCGGTGATGGTTTTGTGGTGGCGCGGTTGGCACAGCAAGCTGGCTTATCGGTCACCCTTACTCTGTTGCACCGTCCGGACACTTTGAAGGGTGAGGCGCGAGAGGCGTTTGAAGCGTTAAAGCAGCAACCGATCACAGCGATGAACGAACTACCGCAGAGACTCGACGAGTGCGATGTGATTGTTGATGGATTACTGGGTACCGGTCTGGCATCCGAGGTGCGCGGTGAATACGCGACCGTTATCGAGCAGATCAACCAAGCAGCGCGGCCCACCCTGTCGCTGGATCTCCCCTCGGGTTTGAATGCCGATAGCGGTCAGGTGATGGGGTGTGCGGTCAAAGCCACGGCAACGCTGGCGTTTATCGGTTTGAATCGCGGTCTGTTGACCGGTGAGGCTCCCGGTTATTGTGGTGATCTCTATTTCTCTGACCTGTCACTGCCGGGAGCGCTATATCAACAGTTTTCCGGGGGTATTAAACGGGTCGATTACGCAGCCCTTAAACAGCTCATTCGACCCAGGCCAGCGCACGCTCACAAGGGGATGTGTGGGCATGTGCTGCTGGTGGGTGGTGATCGAGGGATGAGCGGTGCGATTCGTCTGGCGGGGGAGGCGGCGCTGCGCAGTGGCAGTGGGCTGGTTTCGATTGCCACTCGCCGGGAGCATGCGGCGCTAATGACCGCGCAACGCCCCGAGTTGATGAGTCATGGAGTGGAGAGCGAAGCTGAATTAACACCGCTGTTTAGTCGTGCAACGGTGATTGTTTGTGGCCCGGGGCTGGGTGCCGGAGAGTGGGGGCGGGTGAGGTTGGCGCAGGTGTTGGCGCAACCCCAGCCGCTGGTGCTAGATGCCGATGCACTGAACCTGTTGGCCCAACACCCCCAGCAGCGGGATAACTGGCTGTTGACCCCACACCCCGCTGAAGCGGCACGGTTGCTATCCATCTCAACCGCTGAGGTGGCTGCTGATCGCTTTGCCGCTGTTGCTGCATTGCAGCAGCGCTACGGCGGTTATGTGCTGCTCAAAGGGGCCGGTACCTTAATGTGTGATCCGTCGGGTGAGATAACACTCTGTAGCGACGGTAATCCGGGTATGGCGAGTGGTGGCATGGGTGACTTGTTGAGTGGTGTACTGGCGGCATTGATCGCACAGGGGGTGGCATTGCCACAAGTGCTGCCTCTGGGAGTGGCTGTGCATGCGGCGGCGGGTGACCGTGCGGCGGGGCAAACTCCACGGGGCCTGTTAGCCAGTGACTTGTTACCACACCTTCGTCAATTGATGAATTCGTGATGAGTGAACAATCTTTTTTTCTGGCCGATGAACAGGCGACCCTCAAGCTGGGAGCGCAGTTATCCGCCGCCTGTGGTACGGGTGCGATCATCTATTTGCACGGCGATTTAGGGGCAGGGAAAACCACCCTGGTACGCGGTATTCTGCAGGCGCTGGGTCACCACGGGCCGGTGAAAAGCCCCACCTACACCCTGGTTGAGCCCTATGAGCTGGCAGAGCAGGCTGTCTATCACTTCGATCTCTATCGCTTGGGTGACCCCGAAGAGCTGGAGTATATGGGCATCCGTGACTATTTTTCAGGCAGTGGAGAGCTCTGTCTGGTGGAGTGGCCAGAGTGTGGGCAGGGTATTTTGCCCGCTGCAGACCTGGATATTTACCTGCAATACCAGCTTCCCTCACGGGCTGCACGGCTGCTGGCAGGCAGTGAAAAAGGGCGAGAAATTCTGGCTCAACTGCAACAAAAAATTGCTAAAAACAAAGCCGATCGTGATATTTCTAATGAGGTTTAACAGGTTTCTTTTTTAACCTGTTGATTTTTATCTGTTTTAAATCCTTGAAAAGTCGCTTGTCTAAGTTCAGAATCTAGGGTGATCAATTACCTTTTGAGTAAGACCGATGCTAACCAGAGTTATCATACTGTTTTTGCTGGCCTGTTTCTCGATGATTGCTGTCGCGGAGCAGCAGGTGAGCAGCTTGCGGGCCAGCGCCGATCAGAGCGCCACCCGTATCGTTATCGACCTCAGTGACCGTGTTGAGTATCAGGTTTTTACCCTGAGCAATCCACACCGGGTGGTGGTGGATATTGCCGATACCACACTCAAGACTGAACTCAATCAACGTGCTTTGACCCATGGCCCCATTCAGCATGTCCGTTTTGGTACCCGCCAAGGGAATGACCTGCGCCTAGTGCTGGATGTTAACCAAAAGGTAACTCCAAAGGCTTTTCTTCTGGAGCCGCAACAGGGTGTCGGCCATCGTCTGGTGATCGATTTTCCTGGAGTGGGCAAGTCTGCAGAACAGCTCACCGCAAAGAAAAAGGCCCCCACTCACACCAAGCCAAAGCACGTCTCAAAAACGGCCCCGCAGAGTTACCGTGATGTGGTGGTGGTGATTGATGCCGGACATGGCGGGAAAGATGTCGGCGCGATTGGTGCCACAGGTACTTATGAAAAGGATGTGGTATTGGCGGTCTCGAAAAAGCTCGCCGCACTGATCAATGCCCAACCGGGCATGCTGGCAGTTTTAACCCGTGAGGGAGATCAGTTTTTACGCCTGCGTGACCGCACTCGCATTGCACGTGAAAACCACGCCGATCTGTTTATTTCGATTCATGCCGACTCTTTTCGCAATCATCAGGCCAAGGGTTCATCGGTTTACGCCCTTTCACAGCGGGGTGCCAGTAGTGAGGCCGCACGCCTGTTGGCAGAAAAAGAGAATGCCGCTGACCTGATTGCCGGTACTGATGTCGATGAGAAGGATGAGATGTTGCGTTCCGTGCTGTTAGATCTCTCTCAAACCGGGGCGATTAAAGAGAGCATCGCCGTAGGTGAGCGGGTGCTGCGCAAGATGAAAAGCGTTAATCACCTGCATAAAAACCACGTGGAGCAGGCGGGTTTTGCGGTGCTGAAATCACACGATGTGCCTTCAATTTTGATTGAGCTAGCCTTTATTTCAAACCCGAGTGAAGAGCGTCGGCTTAAAGACCATCGCCATCAAGACAAACTTGCCCACTCGATCTGGGGCGGGGTGAAAGATTACTTTATCAATACGCCACCACCGGGAACACTGTTGGCGCTTAACGATGCCAAACACGTTATTCAATCGGGTGAAACACTCAGTGGTCTGGCTGTCCGCTATCAGGTCAGTATGGATGCAATCCGCTCCGCCAATGCGCTACGCAGTGATCAATTGCGCATTGGTCAAGCGATTCGTATTCCGACCCATGTGGGTGGCTGATTCAGATCTTGCACCGTGTTAAAGTACTGCACAGATAAATAATGTGTGCAGCCTACTAAATGAAGCCAAGCAAAACCCCGCCCCGTATACACCCCCTCTCGACCCAGGTCTCCAACCAAATTGCCGCCGGTGAAGTGGTCGAGCGCCCCGCCTCTGTGGTCAAAGAACTGTTGGAAAATGCGCTGGATGCCGGTGCCGATAAAATTGAGCTGGAGGTAGAACAGGGCGGTATCAAACTGATTCGTATTCGAGATAACGGTCATGGCATCCACAAAGATGATCTAGCATTGGCACTGTCTCGTCACGCCACCAGCAAGATCAGAGATGCGGAAGATCTCGAAGGGGTGGCCACGCTCGGCTTTCGTGGTGAGGCGCTGCCCAGCATCAGCTCAGTATCACGGCTTAAAATTGACTCCCGAACAGTGGGTGAAGAGCAGGGCTGGACTATTCAGGGTGATGGCACCGATACCACCAGTGAACCGGTTCCGGTCGCGCACCCGCAGGGAACAACACTGGAGATTCGCGACCTCTTCTACAATACGCCGGTACGGCGAAAATTCCTGCGCACCGACAAAACAGAGTTTAACCATTTGGATGACGTGGTAAAGCGCATTGCGTTGAGCCGCTACGAAGTCACCATTAACCTTCACCACAACAACAAACTGGTAAAGGGGTATCGTGCCGCCAAAGATGAAACATCACACTGCCAGCGCATTGCCACCGTGTGTGGTGCCAGTTTTGTTGAACACGCCATTCGCATTGACTTTGAAGCGGCCGGCCTGCACCTCTGGGGCTGGATTGCCGACCCCACCTTCTCCCGCAGTCAGGCCGATCAACAGTACTTCTTTGTTAATGGCCGGGTAGTACGCGACAAACTAATCACCCATGCAGTTCGCCAAGCCTACAAAGATGTTCTCTACCAAGGCCGTCACCCCGCTTACGTGCTCTACCTGGAAATTGACCCGACCCTGGTGGATGTTAATGTTCACCCCACCAAACATGAAGTACGCTTTCGCGAAGGGCGGCTGGTGCACGACTTCCTGTTTCGCTCGATTCACCAAGGGTTAGCCGATGTACGACCGGGTGAGCGCCCCGCCGTGGTTGAACACGCGATTGGGGAGAGCGCCCCACCCGCAAACCCCACCGCACCAACAACGGGATCGACCGAGCCGAGACAGAGCAGCGTGATATTTAATCAACAGAGCCAGCAGCGAATGCCGCTGAAAGTGATGGAGCAAATTGCCGCCTATGGTCAGCTGCACCCCCGCCCAGCAACATCAGGTGCAACCACCGCCCCCTCTGTGATGCCCGAGCAGGAAGAGGGCGAAGCACCACCGCTGGGGTATGCGCTTGCGCAACTGCACGGCGTCTATATTCTCTCCCAAAACCAACAGGGCATGGTGATTGTTGATATGCACGCCGCCCACGAACGCATCACCTATGAACGCATGAAAGGCTCAATGCAGAGTGACGGGATTAAATCCCAACCGCTACTGGTGCCCATTAATATGTCGATTAGCGAGCAGGAAGTTCGCTTAGTGGAAGAACGCCACGAACTGTTTAGTGAACTCGGCTTTGAACTCTCACCCGCAGGGCCGCAAAGCATAGTGATACGCCAGGTACCGACGATCTTAAAAGATGCCAACGCCGAGCAGCTAGTGAGAGACCTGCTGGCTGATGTGATTGTGCACGGTAGTTCAAGCCGTGTAGAGCAAGAGGTAAACGAAATCCTCTCAACAATCGCCTGCCACGGCTCAGTACGCGCCAACCGGCAGTTAGCCATCCCCGAAATGAATGCCCTACTACGAGACATGGAACAGACCGAACGTAGCGGCCAGTGCAACCACGGCAGACCCACATGGCGACAGCTCTCCATGGCAGACCTAGACAAGCTTTTTATGCGGGGAAGTTGATCTAGGAGCCTGTCCGAAAACAGACTGACCTACTGCAAGCAAACCATTTTGGCCCAATTTTCCGATCATTTTCGTTAAATAGGCCCACTATTCGCCTTCAATAATCGAAAAACCTGACTCAAAATTGCTTGCCCTCGTTACGGCCGCTATTCTCGGACTAGGCTCCTAGTGGTATTGGAGTCAGAGTAATATTAAAACCCCCGCTTTTGCTTCTTTTAAATTTCAGTGGTCTACAGCCTTAATGAAATAGCTGAGTATATTGCGCTAGATCATTGTGATGCCGCAGCATATTTAGTTCAGGAAGTCTTTTTAGCTGTAGAGCGTTTAGAGCAGCATCCCAAATCTGGCCATCGCCCTCCAGAGCTTGAGAAAAAACACGTTATCGAGAAGTCATAATTGGACCTTGTAGAGTTTTCTATCGTATAGAAAGTGACAAGGTCTATATCTTGAAATAATTAGTGTCAGAGTAAAATAAAATATGGGATTTTGAAGGAAGTGAAGAGGGTCGCCCGGAAAGTGGGGTAACTAATGAACGAAAATGATCGATTGGCTTTAATTTTACTCTGACCCCAAATATTTTGACCCCTTTTCTTTTTTTACCCCCTGTACCTATTTCCGTATCAAAATACAGCGTATCAAGTGATAAATCGTGGTAAACATCTGGATTGACACAGCAGTTAATTGCAAATAAGGTCAAATTCGGGAAACAAAAAATAGGCCTGAATTAGCGGATATTATCAGAATATCAAGGCAAATAGACCTATTTTTCAAGTGATTAACGGGTGTTATTGCCGGATTATTCGCTGAATATGGTGGGGGAAAGCGGGCGATTGTGCCTTATACTAATAGTTAGGTTTATTAAGGGAAGTCATGAGTTCAACAAAGCTTACTGAATATCAGCTAGAAAAGCTTAAACCACTTGAAGTAAAGCTAAAGGCTGCTGTTCGCTCTGGAAATCCAGATAAGGCAATTGAGATTGCTACAAAAATTCAGGCTTTATTCCCTGATGAATGGCGTAGACATCACCGACTGTTAAGAGCGAAGCTATGGGCATTCGAAGCTTGTTTAGATGCAAATAGAATTCAGTATGCCCAAAATGGATTTGTTGGAATTAGAAAATTATCAGCTGAAAATACAAGGCTATATCTAGAAGCGTCGAGCTTATTAGCCGTATGTTGCTTAAGGACTAAGAAAACTGTTGAAGCAAAAAAGCTGATTAAAGATGTTATCGAAAAGATTAATAACATAAGTTCTGATAGAACGAGACATCAATTTCAAAAGAGATTAATTGAGAGAATAGAAGAAGAATGCATTCTTACTGAGTTGATAGGTGTTAACGAATCCCCTATGGATGCAGAAGAAATACAAGCTAAAGCGGTTCTTCTCATACAGAGAAATAGTGATGCTGAAATATTTAAATTAATTGGAAATACCGTTCCTACAGCTAGTATTAATCTTCTCCACGATGTTCGGGAGTATTCTATAAAGCAATTGCCGGGGCCAGATCGAAAGATGCTTCCTTCACCGGAAAAAACTGAAGAGCCTCGAAAAATTGGTAAAATTACATTTTCAGTGATTAAACGTATTGTTTGGAAGACATTTTGTAATCCTGATAGTACGCTGTATAAGTTATGGAAAGAGCGAATTCCTAAAGTATTCGATCAGGGGTATTTCTCAGCAGCAGTAATTGCGACACTCGGGGATTTTCGTATAGGAATACCATTGATCGCTAGCGGTATTTCTGCACTAATAATGAGATATAGCGCTGAGGAATTTTGTGAATTATCAAAACCAAAAGGACTCATGATAGATCGTGGTAAAAAATAAACCTAACAAAAGCAATTAACTCGGACATTTTTCCGCGGTGTTCGTTTGTGCTAAAAGAGCCTAGCACAAGCCTCTAACCGCTGCAAAATTCCGGTTATTGCTGGCGTTATGCCTCAAAACCAGTCTCAACCTTGAACTTGTCGTTGATAATAGTAGTATGACCTAATGAATAATAATCTCGATCATTTACCCGCTTCTAGGCAAGATAACTTGGCTCAGATTGTCACGATTCTTCGTGATGAATTTGAACAAGTGACGGGCTTTGCTACGGGTAAACGGAAACATGGCCGAATAGTAAAAATCATCCTCTTTGGTAGCCATGCTACCGGTAAATGGGTTAATGACCCTGCCCATGGCTATGTTAGTGATTACGATATTCTGGTAATTGTTAATAACAGGGTGATGGTTGAAGAGTACAAGATTTGGCATATTGCAGAAGATCGTATCTCTATCCGTGTCCGTCAGCCCTTAAATCTATTGGTTCATACCCTCGAAGAGGTGAATGAGGCTTTGCGGGAGGGGCAATATTTTTTTACCGATATAAAGCGAGAAGGGATTGTACTGTTTGAGAGTGATGCTCGTGAATTAGCTGAGGCGGGTAATTTAATACCGGAAGAATACAAAATAATTGCTGAAAAACATTATGTTCAGTGGTTTGAAAGTGCAAATAGCTTTTTGAAACAATATTCATATGCTTTAAAAGATAAAGAGCTAAAAATCGCAGTGTTTCTGTTACATCAAGCTACAGAGCGCTACTTGGCATGCTTGTTGTTGGTCTTAACAAATTACAAACCCTACACGCATAACTTAACACCTCTTAACTCATTGGCCATTTCACAAGATGAGCGTATTGCTGAGGTATTTCCTCAAGAGAACAAAATTCAGCGCCGTCGTTTTCAACTGCTAAAAAATGCCTATATTGATGCGCGTTATTCTGAACATTATAAAATCACTCAAGAAGAGCTTGAGTGGCTGGCTGAGCGGGTTAAATATTTACAGGCTCTAACAGAGCAACTGTGCCAAGCCAAAATTGCTAGTTTTGATTATGAAGAAAAGGCATAATCGGGTAGCCGGAGGTCTCTAACCTCCAGCCCCCACAACACCCTGCATGCGGCTCCGCACAGGGCGTTTCATTTAGCATGGTGAAGCTTGATCCATCCATCACGTAACGCATATAACCCCTGAAATTTCAGATAAGCA
>JAFLJP010000112.1 GCA_022712945.1 Gammaproteobacteria bacterium
GTAGCGAGAGAGTGTGATTTTTAGTTCATTTTTTCGACAATTTGAGGCGAATGGTTGTTCCCTTTAACGAAAATTGGCGGGAAAACGAGCAAAAAACACGCTTTCGCAGTAGACCTATCTATTCTCGGACAGGCTCCTAGGCCGGTATTGGGCGCATAGTGAGCTACGCAACGAATACCGGCCTAAATGGGGTGGGCAAAAAGACAAGTAAGCGCGGTATTTTAATAAATTCTACATCCCTTAGAGGGTAACGGTCTGTTTTGTGTGTGATTGTAGTCGATTCATCTTTTCACCTCACAGGTGAATTCCGTTACGTGCTGAATGGCGCGATTTCGAAGGCGTATCTCTGCGTTGCAACAGCTTGCCATAGCACGCTATTACGCGCCGTTACGCCTTGATCTACACCACCGAAATCACACACTTCAACTCGTCCAACTGAGGGTTCTAGGTTAAATGGTGGATATACAACATACTTCAACGCCTCTGCAAAAGCTGGATTCCGATCAATTGAGCCGGGCTGGCATTACCCTGCGGGTGAAGCGTCTTGATCTTGTTCATCCGTTGGTTTCGGGCAATAAGTGGTACAAGCTCAAATACAACCTGCTGGCGGCAAAAGAGGAGGGTGCGACAACAATATTGAGCTTTGGTGGGGCTTACTCCAACCATATTCATGCCCTGGCGGCTGCTTGCCAGATGCTCGGTTTCTCTTCTATTGGTGTGATACGAGGTGAGCCGCACACCCCACTCAACGCTACTTTAAAATTTGCACAAGCGTGTGGCATGCAGCTGCACTATCTCAGCCGTACTGATTATCGACTCAAACACACCCATCTCATTCAACAGCAGCTTAAAGCAGAATATGGCAACCCCTATATTGTGCCCGAAGGAGGCAGTAATGCTCTAGCACTCAAGGGGGTTGCGGAACTGATTGCCGAACTGGGGGATGATTATGACCGGATCTGCTGCGCCTGTGGCAGTGGTGGCACCCTGGCAGGGCTGATTGCCGGGTTGGCAGGTCGTAAACAGCTGGAAGGGTTTGCGGCCCTAAAGGGGGCTGGGTTCTTATCTATTGATGTGCAACGTCTGTTAGCAGAAGGTGCTTATGTTGACCCCGGTAACTGGCATATTAACCTGGACTATCACTTTGGTGGTTTCGCAAAAACAACACCGCAACTGCTGGCATTTATTCAGCAGTTTGAGGCAGAGCACGGTATACCGCTGGAACCGCTCTATACAGGAAAACTCTTCTATGGCCTGTTTGAGCGCATAACGGCAGGCGTATATCCCCCCGGTACTCGCATTATTGCCCTGCATAGTGGCGGGTTACAGGGGCGTGACACTCTGATGTCGAAATCGTGCCATTCAGCACGTAACGGAATTCACCTGTGAGGTGAAAAGATGAATCGACTACAATCACACACAAAACAGACCGTTACCCTCTATCTAATGCGAGCGGTCAACTGAGGAATCTAGGTTTATGCCACATCTTCTGATCATCGGCTCGGTCTGGCCTGAGCCACGCTCCTCTGCAGCAGGCTCTAATATGATGGCATTTATTCGTCTGTTTCGTGAGCAGGGCTGGTCGGTTACTTTTGCCTCGGCAGCGAAGATGAGTATCCACATGGCAGACCTCTCTTCACTCAGTGTGTCAGTGGCCACCATTGAGTTGAATAGCGACTGTTTTGATTCGTTTGTTGCTGAACTAAAACCGGATATTGTGCTGTTTGATCGCTTTATGACCGAGGAGCAGTATGGCTGGCGGGTGGCTGAGCAGGTGCCAGGCGCATTACGAATTCTGGATATGGAAGATCTGCACTCACTGCGTCTGGCACGCCAAAAAGCGCTCAAACAGCAGCGCCCCTTCGTGCTGGATGACCTGACCGGTGAGGTGGCATTTCGGGAAATTGCCGCGATCTATCGTTGTGACCTGTCGCTGGTGGTCTCTGATTATGAAATGCAGTTGTTGACTGAATACTTCAATCTGCCAATCGAACTGCTGCACCATCAACCCTTTATGCTGGAGCCACCTCAAGCCGTTGAAACACTACCCGGCTTTGAGCAGCGCCAACACTTCATCACCATCGGTAACTTTCGCCACCCACCCAATTGGGATTCGGTGTTGTGGCTCAAACAGGCCATTTGGCCCGCCATTCGACAGCACTTGCCAAAGGCAGAGCTGCACATCTACGGTGCTTACCCACCACCGAAAGCCACTCAACTGCATAACCCAAAACAGGGCTTTCACATTAAAGGCTGGGTAGAGGATGCCATGCAGGTGATGCGTGGCGCACGGGTTTGTTTAGCGCCACTGCGTTTTGGTGCCGGTATTAAGGGGAAATTAGCCGATGCCATGAGCCAGGGCACGCCAAATGTAACCACCGCCATTGGTGCAGAGGCGATGCAAGGGCAACTGCCCTGGGGTGGCTTAGTCGCCGATGAACCGGATTTGTTTGTCGATGCAGCGGTACGCTTATATGGTGACCAGAGCTTATGGCAACAAAAACAGACGGCCGGTTTTTCAATTATTGAGCAGTTTTTTGATAGGGCGACAAGAGGGAAAATGTTATGGTTAAAAGTAGAACATTGCTTGGCCCAGCGTGAACGCCGGAGGCGAGATAACTTCACCGGCCAGATGCTGCAACATCACCAATACAAAAGTACTCAATATATGTCGCAATGGATTGCAGAAAAACAGAAATGATGACCATGGACAACAGTGTACTAGTTCAGCCAACTAAATATTAAGGGAAGATTATGCTTGTTCACGATTTTTTGATTCAGTCAGCGACTCGGTTTCCTGCGAAAGAGGCGGTCATCGAGGCGAATCAACGGGCCACCTATACGGACATATTACAAAATGCATCCGCTGTTGCAAACTGGCTGAACAACCACGGAGTGGTCGCCGGTGATCGGATTATCGTAATGGAAGATCGACCGATTGATTACATATCTTACTACTTTGGCGTCTTAATGGTCGGTGGGGTTGTTGTTGCGATGAACACCCAGACCTCCGCTGACTCAGCAAAATATCAAGTGGAAAACTGCGATGCGTCATTTGTATTGACCAGCGTGCCTTTTATTAAATATTTCAAATGGTTATTAAATGACTCATCCACGCTGAAAGGCATGTTAGTCAGTCGCAATGTTGAAAAATTACCAGAAGGTTCAGCGGCCTACTGCGATAGCTTGGAACAGCTATTAGAAAACCGTGAACAGCATAAAACCGTCCATACCTCTGTTCAGCCAACCGATTTAGCACAGATTATCTACACCTCAGGTACAACCGGTGATCCCAATGGCGTCATGCTCAGTCATGCCAACCTGGTAGAAAACACCCAATCAATCGTCGACTATCTGCACCTGACCGAAAGCGATAAAGCAATGGCGGTATTGCCATTTTTTTACTCCTACGGCAACTCGTTGTTACTGACCCATTTTCTTGTGGGCGGCTCACTGGTGGTTAATCAATCGTTTGTCTATCCCAATATGATTCTAGACAAGATGAAAGAGGAGCAGGTCACCGGCTTCTCCGGCGTGCCCTCAACATTCGCTATTTTGATGAATCGCTCGGCGATAAAAGAGTATCAGTTCCCCTCGTTGCGTTATGTTTGTCAGGCAGGCGGAGCCATGGCACCCAGTTTGGCTAAAGAGGTAAAGGGTATTTTGCCCGACTCCGACATCTACATCATGTACGGGCAGACCGAAGCCTCCGCACGCTTATCCTACCTGGAACCCTGCGACTTCTTCCGCAAAGCAGGCTCAATCGGCAAAGCAATCCCCGGTGTTGAGCTGAACGTATTGAAAGAGGATGGCAGCCCGGTTGGCGTGGGTGAGGTGGGTGAAATTGTCGCGACGGGTAAAAACATCATGCAAGGGTATTGGAATAACCCTGAAAAAACGGCCGCTGTGCTACGTGACGGTGCCCTATGGACTGGGGATTTGGCAAAAATTGATGACGAAGGGTACCTCTACATCGTCAGTCGAAAAAGTGACATGATCAAAAGCGGTGCTCACCGCATCAGCCCAAAAGAGATTGAAGAGGTTATTCATGAACTTGAAGGTATTCATGAGGTAGCCGTTATCGGCATGCCGGATGAGATCATGGGCGAAAGTATCGTAGCCTGTATTGTATTAACAGATAATGGTGCGTGCTCT
Organism: Gammaproteobacteria bacterium; assembly: GCA_022712945.1. Taxonomy (GTDB): domain Bacteria; phylum Pseudomonadota; class Gammaproteobacteria; order RBG-16-57-12; family RBG-16-57-12; genus JAFLJP01. The sequence continues at coordinate 4,156 of JAFLJP010000112.1, forward strand.
GACAAGGATGTTAAACGCCATTGCCGTGAAAAACTGCCGATGTTCAAAGCACCCAAAGAGGTTATTTTCATAGAGCAACTACCGAAAACAGCGAGTGGAAAAATTCGTAAAAAGGTATTGAAAGAGCAGCTACAAGAAGGGCAGACTGACTAAAAAACCATATGGGGTGGCCACTCTTCATTCTAGCAGGCTGTCGGACTTAGGAAGAATCGACTGCAAAAAATCCATTTTGGCCCATTTTTCTGATCCTTTTCGTTGAATATGCTCAATATTCGCCCCAAATGATCAAATAAATGGACTCAAAATGGCTTTCTCTCGCTACGACCTCTATTCTCGGGCAGGCTCCAGAGCTTCAAGATAATGGTACGCACTCTTTTCAGCTGTATATTCACTCACGGCTGCTTGCAGTGATGCCCTCGAAGGTGGGTTTTCGAGCGTGGCTAGAATGGCATCGGCCATGGCATCCACATCACCGACGGCAACGAGTGGTGCAACCCTGCCGCCTTTGAGTACTTCGTACGGGCCACTCGGGCAGTCGGTGGAAACCACAGCGGTGCCTTGTGCCAGCGCTTCTGACAGTACATTGGGTGAACCCTCCCAGGCGGATGAAAGTACAAATAGAGTCGCCTGTTTCATATACGGGTAAGGGTTGTTGGCAAAGCCGGGCATGGAAATATCTTCTGCTACCCCTAACTCAGTGGCTAATACCTGATATTCCTCTTGCAAAGCACCGTGGCCCAGTAGCAGCAGACGGCAATTCCGTTGTTGACGTACCTTGGCAAAGGCTTTGATCAGGGTGATGAAATCTTTTTGCCGAGTAAAACGCCCCGCGCCAAGGACGATGGGAGGCTCTCCCTCGACAAACCAGGGATGATCAATTCTCTCTTCAGCCAGTTGATACATCTCCGAGGTAATGACCGGGTTACGAATCACCCGTAATTTATCACGGCCTAATCCGGTGATGGAGGCAACATCATCCAGAACACCTTCAGAAACAGGGATAATGAGATCAACCTTCGGGTAAAGCTTACGCATGGGTGCATGCCATAGCCATTTACGTAGCGAATTTTTGCCTTCAAGAGCGCGGGATAGATTGGTGCCAAGTCGGCCAACAATACGTGTTGTTACCCCAGCAAGCATGCGTGCTAAAACAGCAATCACAATGGCGCGGTGTTTTGCAACCAGCATGCACTCAGGCCTGTTTTTACGCAGGTAACGAGTCAGGGGCAGTAGGGTAAGCGCAGAGTGGTCTGAGCCAAGCTTGATGATGTTGACCGCTTGAGGGAGTCGCTTTATATGTTCACCTCGGGCCTTGATCAGTAACAGGTCGACCGGGTGACCCAGGCGCACAAACTCATGAATCAGATTGCTCACCATACGCTCTACACCGCCTTCACCGGAGAAGGAGATAAAAATGGTGACTCTTTGTTTGCTATTAGGCATCCGCTCCATCCCCATACATTGCCTTAAGGTATTGCTTAGCGCTATTGATGGCTGTGAAATTCTCTGTGGCAGATATTAATATCTCTGCGGGTAGTGGGTGATTGAGTGTTTCATTCATTGCTTTGGTGAGAGCGTCAACGTCGTTCATTGGAACCAGTGGGCCAAATTTACCATTCTGTAGAATCTCTTTAGGGCCGCTGAGGCAGTCGGTTGAAACCACGGGACAACCTGATGCAAGCGCCTCGGTTAGTACGTTGGGAGAGCCTTCCCAGAGTGATGACAATACAAAAAGGGAGGCTTGTTTAAGAAAGGCATAAGGGTTTTCTTGGTAGCCTAGAAGATCGATATCTGCTCTTACCCCCAGTTTATCTGAAAGTTTAAGGAGTTTGTCTTGTTTTTTCCCGCTCCCAACTATCATCAATCGACATTCACGTTGCTGTCGCAGCTGAGCAAAAGACTTTATCAGTAGAGGAAAATTTTTTGCTCGACTTATTCGGCCAATTCCAAGGATGACTGGAGGTTGTCCCTCCTCAAACCACGGGTGAGCAACTGATTGTTTGGCCTTGTCTTGGAAAGAGGGAGTAATGACGGGGTTATTGGCGGTGGTAATGACTGGGGCAGCTGAGCCGAGGATGCTGAGCAGATCGTCAGCGACCCCTTGTGACACCGCAATAATGCCATCAGCTTTGGCGTAAAGTTTTTTTATTTCGCGCAGAGAAAACCAGCGTTTAAGGGGGTTGCTATGCGATAGTCGCTGAGTGTGATTGGTCACTGCTCGTATGAAAAACGTGCATGAGACATTGCTTGAGTGAATAGCGGCTTCAGCAATAGCAATATCAGGCTCTTTGGCGCTTAACATGGCGCTAGGGGTATGCTCATTCAGATATTGTGCTGTTTTTTCTATCTGCTGATGCTGATCATGAGTCTGAAGTTCAATGATCGTAACCTCAGGGGGTAACTCAGCAAGATAGGGGCGGTCTTTATTTGCAACAATAAAATCTACCTTGATTTGGTTTTGCCACATGCCATAGGCAAGATTGACAAGCATTCGCTCGACCCCGCCATTATCAAAATTAGGTAGGAATATACAAATATGTGGCGTCATGGCTGTTGGCTTAATGAGTGGAGGGTATCAGCAAGCTGCTTTCCAACCACCTCAATGGAGTATTTGCTTTCGACCTTTGTGCGTGCGGCGATGCCCATCTTCTGACGTATTTCAGGGTGCTCGATTAAATATCTAAGTGCGTCGTAAAAATCACTGATTTTTTCACAAACCATGCCCTCTTGGTTATGAGTGACAATCTCGTGATTCACTCCCACGTCAGATACTACTGCGGGAATGCCCGCCGCCATGTATTGCAGAGCCTTGTAGCCACACTTACCCGCAGCATGTTCGCTATCTGGTAGCGGCATTACACCGATATCAAACTGGGCGAGTTCACTCTCTTGAGTCTCCAGAGACCAGGGGATAAAGCGCATGTTCACGCCCGGCATTTCGATAGGCTCACTAGAGATGATGCGAAACTCAATGTCGTGCTTCTCTGATAGCTTGGCCAGATGAGGCTGCAAAAGCTGTAGATAGGGGAGGTTCATAGGTGTGCCTACCCAGCCGATGACGGTTTTTACACTCTGATCTTCGTAGTTTTTTAGTGCAATATTTCGTGTTTCAACCGCTGAAGGGATAATTGAAACATTAGGGTTGTCACTCGCCATATTGGCCAGAATACTGTTGCCTACAATGGCACCATCAGTGGCACGAATCGTTTTGGCAAATTTTCTGAACCGCCCCTTACTGATGGTGATTTTTCCTTCGTGCTGCTTGGTGTAGATCGCATCATCAAAATCAAAAAGGAGCTTGGAACTAAACCATTGAATCAGACTGATATTTAAATGAGAGAGTAGTCGCTTTTGTAGGATAACAATATCCATTTTTCTACAGTGTTTAAACAGCTTTATTTGTGCTGAGAGTTTTTTTGGGAAAGGTGTTGCGTAAGCCTCAATTCCATATTTGGCAAGTTCGGGTAAAAGGTTTAATACTCGAACACGGCTGCTGGGTAGATGAAAATCCTGAATTATAAAAAGGCACTTTATGGTGTCGTCCACACGCGCTACTCCAGGTTTTTAAATGTTACGATTAAAGTTTTAAGGGGATATTTATATTTCACAGATAAGGGCTATTCCCATATTAGGGGCCTCACATTTTTACAATTAGACTGTTTTCATAGGCTTGTTTTTAATTCAGTTTTGCTTGATTAGCTGGTCGTACTTACCTATGTCCACTCAGTTTATTCTTAGAAGGTTGTTAGTTCTTCTGGTTATACTATTTATAGCGCGTTTAAAGCCTTTTATTGTTTTTTGTTTTAGCGTGACTTTATGTTCTTCTTTTGCTAGCAAGGAGTGATTAATATTTAGATCTAAATCAATAAAGCCGAATGGCAATTGGGTCTTCCAGATAGCATATTGGAGGCTAATCTGGTCTCTTTTTGAAAACTCAAAAAGCTGTGACCACCATATAGACATCGTAAATGGAAGGGTAGGGTGGTGGTGATCTCGGATAATAAGGTTATTTTCAGAAATTGGTGTTGCTAGGTTAAAACCATCAGATTTATAATAAATTAATTGATTGCCAATCTTTTCTCGATCATGCGAATCAAGCCTGTTCTGATCCATGCAGGCATTGGCCTCAGTTTCTACAGACCTATCACAAGGATGGGAAAATGCAGCTAGAGCTAAGTTGTGATCTTTTAGTTTTTCAACTAGGTCATGGAACTTTCCCGAGTACCCCACATTTCCATCCATGTAAATTGAGTATCTATATGAATGTAAAAACTGATGAGGAAAGAACTTATGAAAGCGATTGATGTCATGACCATTTGTGAGGCGAGGAGGGGATATCGGCTTCATAACTTTCCATGAGGAAGGTTTGATATTGTTATCATTTGTAAAAAAAAAGAAATCAACGTTATCCTCCTCAGAGTGTTGGGGGATAATGTGGTCATAGTTGTTAGTTACACATGTATAGACTGCGATTTTTTCAATGTGACTCATGACTTTCCTGGGGCCGCCTAGTAAAGATTATTTGAAAAAACCTTTTATTGCATTCTTTATCTTTCGGGTTTTAGATGGCTTTTTAACAGCGCTAGCTGCTTTCATGGAAAATAGGTCAGGATGAACTCTATCTAGCTCATAAGCGGTGCTAACGATATTTGTTTTGTGGCCCTTGTTTATTAATTCTTGGTATGGATGTGAGTCGGTTTTCACATACAAGAGCATATTTTGTTTATAAATAACATTAACACCACTATCGTCCCAGATGTGGGGTCGAATCACGTCAAAGCATTCAAAATGATAGGCTGAAAAAAACTCATGCCAGTATGATTGTTTATTTTCGTTTATATGCCCTGTCCCGCCTTGCCCAGGAATGGCTGCTGAGAATAAAATAACCTCAGCTTGAGAGGTAAGCAGCTTTACAAGCTGTTTTCCAGATTCTTCTGTGAGGTGTTCAGCAAGCTCAATACAGAGTGCTATGTCGTATTCCCCTTCAATTGCTGGTGTAGACTGGCTGAGATCATGAATTTGAAAGTTATTAGCATCTATTTCTAGTTCATCAATCGGTACCCAAGGGCCGTCAACTCCTTTGATTGTTGTAGCGCCATTATTAGAACATTCGGCTAGCCAAATCCCTGTAGCACACCCAATGTCTAATGCTGATTTCGGTTGAGTTAATGGCCAGATGATCTTGAGTATACTTTTTGCCGAAGCTTGAGCTAGTGCACGCCTATTTATAAAAAAAGATTTATCATATTGTCCACTCACACGCTTCTCTCAGATTAGTCCCTAATGGGTTATTTTAGGCTTGGAGGTCATACAGCGTAGGGTATAGGTTATAGAGTGGTTAATCAATCTTTTGAATCTCCTCGGGTTTGTCGGATGCTAAATTTCCTGAGAGGATTAGCCTATGAGTAAATGCCTTGGATATTCTCCTGAAGTAAGGGAACATGCGGTGTGGCAGCCTATTGACTGGTGAGCATGAAGATATCATGTTGGGCGGCGATACAGTCTGTTGATGCTAAAATTGGTTGTGCCCCAGAAACCTTACGTACCTGGATCAATAAAATGGAAATTAATACCGGTAAAAGCATAGAGTCACAAGCACTGAATATAGCTCGATCGCCAACCGAAGTGATGGTGGCCTTCACGGATCAGCAACGAGGCGATTACTGTATCGAGCCAACCTGTGATCTTGCCGATTGCACCGTCTGCCTATTATCGCCATAGGTACTTACAGGCCCATTCAGATTAGCTCTGACCAGCGATCAAACCAAGGATCTAAAGCCGAGCTGTGTTCCATCAAGCTCCGTAGAGTCACTGAGGTAGCCATGGCGTAGTGCAACGAGAGAATCGATGTTGTGCGGAGCCGTGGTGGACGCAGGACGTGTCGGGGCAAAAGGAATCAGTTGTCGCGTAGGCGAGTCA
>JAFLJP010000158.1 GCA_022712945.1 Gammaproteobacteria bacterium
GTGTTTTAGAGTCAGCGATTACGCTAAAGCCTATTGTCGGATTTCAAGTTACCTGCAAACGATGGCAAACAAAGGCTTTAATCCACTCATTGCTATTCAAATGGCATTGGCTGGTAATGTTGATGGGGGTGAGTAGTTACGTTCACCTTTAATATCAGTGTAGTTATAAATAGATTTCACTTCAGTTTCAGCAAGGGAGAAACCAATTATGACACAATGCACAGATGCCTTTCCCTTTGCTGAACTACTCCATTGAAATGTCCGGTGAGCAAAGTTTATTTTTATACCCGCCTCCCATAACACGGGCCAAACGACACCAGGTTGCTCACCTTGAGTGATTGAATTTGTAGAAACAAACGCCGAACGAATGCTGGGACTTATCGTCATGTAGTCAGCAGCTTTTTTATACCAACAAAGCACATAATCTAAACATTTGGATTTTTTGACTGGAAATATACGTGCAACTTCTGATTTTTGTAGTTTTGATTGATCACTTTTCCCAATAAAAGGAGGATTACCAATAATGTAATTCAACTTTTCCGGTGCAACAACATCAGTCCAATCAAGTGTTAGGGAGTTTTGGGGCACAATATGCACAGCCGTTTTCAAGGGTAATAAATCCGGTTCACGGCCAAACTGTTTGGCAAAAGCTCTATTCATTTGGTGCTGTGTTAACCACATGGCAACTTCAGCAATACGCGCAGGCCACTCTTCTATTTCGATACCGTGGTAATGGTCTAATGAGATAAGCGGCTCTATGGTGACGGTAGCCCCTAGATGCTCATCATCTTTATGTTGCTCTTGTAGTACACCAAGCTCTAATTCACGTATGGCCTTATAGGTGGTGATTAAAAAGTTGCCACAACCACAGGCAGGGTCAAGAAATTGCAAATCAGTAAGCTTTTGCTGAAAGCTGATTAAGCGTTGTTGCTTGCCGCGCTTTAGCTTGGTGATTTGTACTAACTCTTGTTGTAGATCATCCAAAAACAGCGGGCCGATTAGGCGGTAAATGTGCTTTTCAGAGGTGTAGTGCGCCCCTAATGCGCGGCGTGTCTCTTGATCCATAACAGACTGGAACAGAGAGCCAAAGATAGCGGGAGAGATATCACCCCAATCAAAATAGGCACACTCTAATAATTGCTCACGCATTTCAGCGGTGAACGAAGGCATATCAAAGCGCTCTGCATATAGCGCACCGTTTACATAAGGGAACTCTGCTAAGTCTTCAGGTAGGTTCTTATTCCGCTTATCATAGGGCTTATCGAGTACTTGAAATAGTTTTGCTAAGTGCATATCCAAATCAGAGCCATCTTCATTGGTGTGCTTGAGTATGTAGCGGGTAACTTGATGACGGTTAAATATGCCGGTGTCTTCTGCAAACAAGCAAAATAGTATGCGTACTAAAAACACTTGCAGCGGGTGGCCTTCATAACCACTCTCTAGCAACGCATCATAAAGACAACCTAAGCGCTCAGCGGCTTTAATATTCAGCTCATAAACGGGAAGGGCTTCTTCTTGCTCATGACCTGAGAGAAAATCAAACAGGTGGATATTATCGGGCAACTCTTCAAGGGTGAATTCTGCGGTATCACCACCATCCATATCGTATAGACGGAAATGGTCAAAATCAGAGACCATAACAAAGCGCGGTAAATCTTCGTCTTTCAGTCCATCAAAGTAACGTAGCCCTTGGCTATAAGCCTTATCTAAGTTTTTCCCCTTCGATTTATGCTCAATGAGCAGCCGACCACGCCAAAGCAGATCGATAAAGCCAGTACCACCACCTGATTTCTTTACTGGCTCTTCAAAGGAAGCTACACGGCGGCGGTTAACTCCAAACACATTGAAGAAATCACCCCAAAAGCTTTTAGCTTCAGCATGCTCACGGGTTTCACCTTGCCACTCTTTTACCAATGCATGGGCGCGGTTACGAATCTCTTTACGTTGCAGAAGAGCCACTAATGAATTCCTATTACAGTGATGCTACTCATATATTAAATGAATGGTATCTCAGGTTGGATACAACCCATAGAAACTTTGATGTCAGTGTAAGCCACGTGATTAGGTTGGTAATGAGTAGCAGCTATACTATATGTGTGGAGCAGCACTACATCTATGGCAGTAATTGAGGGTACTTTCAAAAGTATGTAAAAAAGATCAAACTAGATTAATCATACATCTATCGGTTCAAAATTCGGTTCAAATTAAATCCATATAAAAATATATTAATATATATCAACTGGTTATTTGTTGATGGGCGGCATGATGTAAACCTCCCCCCTATCGTTTCAATGCAAGAGAGGCCCTGCTGGTAACAGCGGGGCCTTTTTTATGGCTGGATGCGGCAATTGGTCACATCGTATTGATCAGTCTGATTGAGTATGATGGCTGTAGTTGAAAGCCTGGATCCCTGGTTTTTTTCTATACTTTGTTATTTTTTGGCGGCCTCTTTGGGCCGCCTTTTTTTTGCTCCATAGAAGGGCATGACTTATAGTTGGGCCGAGAGATATTACCAAAGGCCCCTATGTCGCTTTTTAAAATACGAAATTTAGAGCTCTACCTGGGTGCGGTTGTTGCAATCCTGTTGCTGGTCTCCTGTGTCGATAAAGATGACGATGAAAGGTATACCGTCAGCGGTGTGATTACCGCAGCTGACAGCTCCATGATTGACAGTGATGTTAATGATTTCCGGGCACCCTATTCATCAAACGATGATTTCCTGACTGCTCAGGTTGTTGGTAATCCATTGAACTTGGCTGGGTACGTCAATGTTGCTGGCACCGGTAACGAGGGACGCTCATTTTTGAGAGGTGACCGTGGTGACTACTTTCAGGTGGATCTGATTGCCGGGCAGACGATCACGTTGACTATCTCTGACTGGCCTTTTGCTAATGACCTGGAGCTGATGGTTTACGACGCTCAGCAGCAACTGGTTGATGACTCCTTAGGCGTTACATCGACGGAGCAGGTGACGGTTGCTGATGCTGGTCACTACTATATTCGTGTCCACGCGTATACCGGTGCTTCTAATTATATTCTGAATATTGGTGCCGGCAACCTGGCAGTAAAACAGGGTTTTTCCAGCAGCAGTGAATTTATTGAAGGCGAGGTGGTTGTTACCTTGAAAGAGGCGAATGTTGCAGCAGCTTCCAGTGCGATGAGCAATAAATATGGCTTAAAGGTGCGGCGTGGTACCGAGAAAAATGTCCAGTTGTGGCACTTGCCTGATGAGCTTGGGGCGCGGGTATCATCACTGAAAAGCTTGGGTGTTCCACCGGTGGTTGGTCGTATGACGCTCTCTCAACAGCGCAAGCGTGAAACGCTCTACATGATCAAATCATTGGTGAGCAACCCTCTGGTTGAATTTGCGGAGCCTAACTACATTTATCAAACCACGGCACTGACTAATGATGAATATTATGATCGTCAATGGCACTATCCGTTAATTCATCTCGACAGTGCCTGGGACCTGCCCCTTGGAATCCAGCCGGTGGTGGTGGCGGTGATTGATAGCGGTACACTCCCCGATCACCCCGATTTGCAGGGGCAGCAGCTGGCGACGGGTTATGACTTTGTGAGTAGTGTGGCTAACTCGGGTGACGGGGATGGCCTGGATGCGGATCCGACCGATGAGCACGATGGCAGCGATTATTATGTTTTTCATGGGGCCCATGTGGCGGGCATTATTGCGGCTAAAAGTAACAACTCTCTGGGTGTCGCCGGGGTTGCAGGCGACTGGCCAGTTAAATTAATGCCGCTAAGGGTGCTGGGAGCCATAGGGGGAAGCTCTTACGATATTACGCAGGCAGTTTACTACGCGGCGGGTTTGCCAAATGATTCGGGCATTCAATTGAGTGGCGATGATGTGGCGGGTGTGATTAATCTGAGCCTTGGTGGTTCTGCTCGAAGTGAGGTGCTGGAGGCAGCAATCGCCGCAGCGATAGACAACGGTATCATCGTTATTGCTGCGGCAGGTAACGATGGCAGCTCAGCTCCCTTCTACCCGGCATCGATGGCGGATGTGGTTTCGGTGAGCGCAGTGGGTGCCGATAAGCAGTTGGCACCTTACTCCAATTATGGTGCTTATATTGATATTACTGCGCCGGGTGGTAATACCAACGCCGATTTCAATCGGGACGGTGCCCCTGACGGGGTGTTGAGTACGGCGGGTAGTGTCGTGGGTGGCGATGTTGAGCATAATTACATCTATTTGCAAGGCACTTCGATGGCCTCACCCCATGTGGCGGGCGTGGTGGCGCTGATGAAAACCATTTATCCCGCGATGACAACGGATACATTTAATGCCTGGTTGCAGTCAGGTCGACTGACTACAGATATTGGCGCAAATGGCCGCGATGACTCGTTTGGTTATGGTCTGATTGATGCCTATAAAGCAGTGGTAGAGGCGAGAACAGCGGCGAGTGGTAATCAAGAGCCGCTGCTCTATGCCAGCCCGGGCCGTCTCAATTTTGGGCTGACTGCGGAGTCGTTGATATTTGACGTGAGCAATTTGGGTGATGGGGAACCGAGCATCAGTTCACCGGTCAGCAGTGAGGCCTGGTTGTCGGTTGATTGCCAGCGGTTGCAGGGGGTATGTACCACGGATGCCCAAGGGTTGGGGCGTTACGTTGCAACAATTGACCGCCAGTTGTTCTTTGTAGATGCCAATTACAGCGCGACAATTATGTTTAACAGCAGTGTGGATGGTGGCTATTTTACTATTACGATACCGGTTACCGCACAACGTTTAACCTCGGGTATGACGGCTGATGCCGGTTATATCTATGTGGCCCTGTTTGCTCAAAACAGCAATTCCAGTTCTTATGTTGTGGCACTAGCGGCACGTGATGGCCAATACCACTATCGGTTTGACGGGGTTAAGGCGGGTCGTTATGAGATTCTGGCGGGTAGTAATTCAGATAAGGACTCTTCTATTTGTGATCGGGGTGAAAGTTGTGGTGGATACCCCTTCTATAGTGATATGGAGCTATTGCTGATTGATCGTTCAATGAGCAATCTCGATTTCAGTGTGGGTATTGGATTAACGCTTTCATCAATCTTTGCCAAGGTGGTAGAGGGTGGTGTACCGCAAGAGGATGAAGTAAAGCGGTGGCGGGTGAAATGATCAGATTGTTCAGTATGGTTGTGCTGCTGCTGGTCGCTTTTTCGACGACTGCCGGTGATCGGCTTCCTCCACAGGTTGAAGTTGAATCATTGGTGGCAGGGGTTCGTTGTGGCGATGCTGGTATGGGCGTGCGGTGGTTGTCGCGAGGTGATATTTATCAGCGTTTTGCTGATGATGACCGCCACCTGTTATTGATCAGTATGGGGCAACAGAGTAGTGCCGGTTATTCGTTAACGCTGTTAAGCACCACGGCTCCACTGGTTGATGGTGTGGTGTCGCTTCAGGTGGCCTGGAACAGCCCTCCGGCGGATATGATGGTGGCGCAGGTGGTGACTGAACCCTGCCTGGTTTTGGCGTTAAAACGCCAAACCTATGAGGGTGTTCAGGTGCTGGATGTGCATGGCAAGCTTAAGGTCAGCCTCTCCCGTTCGAGTCCACAGTGAGGGTGGGCGAAAAGACAAGTAAGAGCGGTATTTTAATAAATTCTACATCCCTTATTCAGCGAGGTGAGTTGTCGTGCCCACCCAGTGCCGGGGTTTTGATTTCAGCTTCTGTTTGGCATTGGTTTCGCCCTGCGGCTTTGGCTTGATAGAGTGCCGCATCGGCTCGCTGGAATACTGTTTCGGGGGTGTCGCCTTCATGGAATTGCGCTAGGCCACAGGAGATGGTGAGTGGCACGGTTTGATCACTGAAGTGAAAGTCAGTTTCAGCAATCAGGTTACGTAATTTATTGGCCACCATGAGTGCCGATCCTATCTCTGTCTCTGGCAGTAGTGAGACAAACTCTTCACCACCAAAACGTGCCAGATGATCCACCTTGCGCAGTTTGCTTTTTAATAGTTTAGCGACGATGGTGAGTGCTTTGTCCCCTGCCTGATGACCGAAGCTATCGTTAACTCGTTTGAAGTGGTCTATATCCCAGATAATCAGAGTAAGGTCGTGCTGGAAGCGTTGCCAGCGGCTGTGTTCGTTCAGCATAAACTCATCATAAGCGAGTCGGTTGCTGATGCCGGTCAGTGGATCTTTTGTGGCTTTGTTACGTTGCTCTTCGAGAGATTTGCGCAGGTTGTTCGATTCGGTTTCAATCTTGATGACTTGGTCGGCCAGAGACTCCACCGCTTGCTCCATCTGTTGGTAGTGCTCTTCGTTCTCTTCCCGGAAGGTATCCAGGTGCTGATTGATGGTTTGAAGGCGAGATTGAATGCACTGCTTGAGCTCTGCTAGATCGTTCATTTCAAGCACTGATGTTTGTATGCCGTCTACCTGACTTTTGACCGCGCTATCAAGTTGTTGCCCGCTCTGGCGGAGTTGATGTATTTGTGTGTCACGGATATTGCTGTCGATCTGGTCGAGAGTGTCGGTGATGTTGAGCAAGAAGCCTTCGAGCGCTTGTTTTTCACTTTGGCTCAGTGATTGAGCGTGGCTGATTAAAGTGGCCAGTGATTCCAGAATTTGGCTAAAGTCGAGTTGGCTCTCTTCTTTGCCTGATATCTCTTCACGCAGTGCCTCAAGCTGTTGGGCATAAGGATCCACCAGGGTGATGCGATCCAGAAGTTGTAATAAAACCTCACTGGTTTTTTCACCCTGAGGGGTTGTGGGCTCCACCTCTTCGCCACTTGATATTTTGCGCTCTTCGGGCAGTGCATTGAGCAATTTGGCCAATTTGCTGACGAAATGAGTTAAATCAGCTTCATCAACTGAGTTGTCGAGTTTAGCATTGAGGTCGTCCAGCTGTTCAGAGTAGGGGCTGGGCAGAGAGACTTCACTGAGTAGCTGTTGAAGCGGCTGGGTGTTCGTGGTTGTTTGAGTGCTTGTATCGTCTGTTTTTTTCTTCTCATCACCACTGAACAGGCGAGATAAAAAACCACCCTCTGAACTCTCTTTCTTTGCTTTTGGCGTTTCGGCCACCAGTTGTGGTGTCTCTGTGGCTGTCACATCATCTGTTTTATTTGCGCTCTGTGCGGCACGTAGCAAAATAGCCAATGTATCGATGTGTGCATTAATCTGCTGGTCTGCGTGTTTGTGGTTGAGTTCGCGGCACAGTGTGGTTTTTTGTTTGTTGAGAGTGCTGGGGAGGGTGAGTTTATCCAGCAGGGTCAGTAGTAGCTGCTGGTTTTTGGGTTGTGACTGCTGTTGTTGGCTGACCGCCTGACCCCGTTCGCTGATCTCTTCACTGAGTTGGCCGATGTGGAGTGGCTTTCGTCCGCTGCGAATATCATTGCGCAGCTTATCCAGCTGTTTGTCCAGCGGGCCATCAAAGCCGTCAAGGGCAAGGCTGAGGCGTGATAGGCTGCGACGAAGCAGGGCGTCATCGTCGGCCGATTTTTGCTCTACCTGTTCCAGCTTTTCCAGCGCTGAAAAGTATTTTTTCTTCCACTGCAGTGCTTGGCTCTCATCATCTTGCATGGCATTGAATTCTCGTGCTAGAAGGGGCTTACCATCTCCCCCAGTTTTTCGGTCAGTTTGATGTTTTCACTGTAGTCGACCGGGCAGTCAATAATCGTGACTGTGTTGTCGGCAAGTGCCCGTTTTAATGTAGGAACCAATTGGTCGGCTGACTCAATTCGATACCCTTTTGCACCAAACGCTTCGGCATATTTAACAAAATCCGGGTTGTTGAAGTGGACATGGGAGCTGCGGCCAAACTGATTTATCTGCTTCCACTCAATCAGTCCATAAGCGCTGTCATTCCAAATCAGAATAACCATGGCGATGCCTAAGCGTACTGCTGTTTCGATCTCTTGGGAGTTCATTAAAAAACCGGCGTCGCCGGTGACCGCCACTACTTTGCGTTGCGGGTTGGCAAGTTTGGCAGCGATAGCGCCGGGTACAGCGATACCCATGCTGGCAAAGCCGTTGGATATGATGCAGGTGTTGGGGTGTTCACAACGAAACATTCTGGCCATCCACATTTTGTGGGCACCCACGTCGCAGATGACGGTGTCTTGAAGGGGTAGGGCGGTGCGTAGATCCCAGATCAATTTTTGTGGTTTAAGTGGCAGGCTCTCATCTTGAGCGTGTTGATTCATCTCATTGATCAGGGCTTTTCGCAGGGGGCGAAGCGGGTGGTCATCACGGGGTGGTACCCGCTTTGCGATGCGTGCCAGGCTGTGTTTAATATCACCCACAACACCCACTTCGATGGTGTAGTTGCCGTCGACTTCGGCCGGGCTGGAATCAATATGGATAATGATACGGTCGTTGCTGGGGTGCCAAAGGTGGGGGTGATATTCCACCAGATCATAGCCAATGCAGATAATGACATCGGCTTTGGCAAAGCCAAAATGGACGTAGTCCTGCGCTTGAAGTCCGACGCTGCCCAGTGCCATCGGGTGGTTGAAGGGAATAACCCCTTTTGCCATGAAGGTGTTGGCGACCGGGATGTTGAGTTGTTCTGCAAATGTTGCTAATTGCGACGATGCATTGGCCCGGATAACACCATTGCCCGCCAGAATGATCGGGTTTTTGGCACGAGAGATCACCTCGATTGCTTTCTCTACCCGTTCCATTGCTGGCTCGGGGGATGATGGCAATTTCACCCGAAGTGGCCGGGCATCAGTGGTCAGCTTGGCAATATTTTCAGGGAATTCAATAAATGTTGCACCGCTTTTTTCTGCCTGTGCAAGCTTGAACGCTTTACGAACCACTTCAGGGATGGTTTCCGCTTCTAATATTTGACTGGAGTATTTGGTGATGGGCTGAAAAATTTTGTTCAGATCCAGCACCTGATGAGACTCTTTATGCAAACGATAGGTGGGAGCCTGGCCGGCAATTGCTACAACCGGTGCATGATCCATATTGGCATCGGCAACCCCAGTCACCAGATTGGTTGCACCGGGGCCTAATGTTGCCATGCAGACGCCGGCACGCCCGGTCAAGCGGCCATAAACGTCGGCCATAAACGCAGCGCCTTGCTCATGTCGGCAAGTGATAAACTGGATTTTTGAATCGAGCAGGGCATCCATGACATCCAGGTTCTCCTCACCTGGAATGCCGAAAATATACTCAACACCCTCATTTTCCAGACACTTAATGAACAGTTCGGCTGCTTTCATGGAGGCCTTTTATCGGGTTACTTTTTGCGTTCTTGGCTAATCAGGTAATCGGCCACTTTCAAGACATTAACGTTGTTGCCCGCCAGTCCGGCATTGGTACGGTAGCTACCATTGATGACTATGTTAGGTACCGATCTGACGCTATAGTTGAGGTGCACTGTTTTGGCTTTGCGTACTTTGCTCTCAACCGCAAAAGAGTTGAAGATGCGATTGAAGTTGCGTTCACTAACGCCATTATCAATAAAAAGCGCCATGATCTGAGCTTCATTTGACATGGGGAGCCCCCGATTGTGGATGGCATTGAACATCGCAGGGTGAATTTTATCCAACACTTTTAATACCTGGGCTGTGTAGAAGGCGCGGGCGTGAATTTCCCACTCTGGACGGAATATCGCAGGAATTAAAATCACTTCAACGTCACTGGCTAACCCTTTTTTCCAGCGCTGAAGGTAGGGGTCAAAGTTGTTACAGTGCGGGCAGCCGTACCAAAAGAACTCGATAACCTCGATTTTGTTTTTGCTTTTGGTCGGCTGAGGTTGATCAAGGCGCTCATAATCAACATCCTCCTCAAATGAGGCTGATATGGCGCTGCTGCTAGAGAAGGCAAGTAATAAACTGATAAAAATAATGCTGAACAACTGCATGAGATTCTCCATGGGTTATTTGTTCCCAGCAGGGTATCCAAATGGATGGCTAAAGGCAACAGACGCTTGATTGAAAAGATGATTTATCGGCAGGTTAGTTTCATCTTGTTCAGGGGGCTTTGAATTTATATGGCAGGTTGTAATGAAAAGTTGATAATGGCTGTGCTATTTTGATTCTATGGCAAAACAGAAATAGCCATTGGGTTGTAATGTTTTTTGAACGGTATTAATCAGGAGTGTCTGGAATGGACGAACAAATTGATTTAGCTCATTTTCTTAATCAGCAATACCTGTGTGAGTCGTTGACCATCAAGGAGGTGCGGATTTTACTCGACTACATGCAGTTGGTTGAGGTTAAGGAGGGGGAAGTTATCGCTGATATTGGCGAGGTAAGTGAAGCACTCTACTTCATGGTGAAGGGAGAGGCGGCGCTATTTTATGACAACAACGGAAAAGAGACTGAAGTGGGGCGGATACAGCTTGGGGAGTTGATGGGAGAGATGTCATTTTTTGACCGCCAGCCCCGCTCGGTACGCATGCGTGCGATCTCGGCTGAGGCACAACTGTTGCGGCTGCCCCGCCCGATGTATTTGCGGTTGCGGGTTGAACACCCTTATATCGCGGTCAATCTATTGGAGCACGCGATTGTTAGTCTGGATCATCTGCTTCGGCGGGTCAGTAAGGATGTGGCAACTTTTTCCCATTACCTGTACGGATCAGGGAAACGGTAACACTAGAACCAAAAAAGGGCGGATTAACCGCCCTTTTTAATGGGTGTCATAACGGCTTAATTAGCCTGGGTGGCAAGGTAGGCCGCAACAGCTTCCATCTCTTTTTGTGACATTCGTGCAGCAATATCCTGCATCATAGCGTTCATGTCATTTGTGCGAGAGCTGTTTGAAAAAGCTTCCAGCTGAGCTAATAAGTATTCTGCCTGTTGCCCGCCCAGTCGAGGGAAGTTTGCTGGGCCGTTGCCTTCGGCGTTCGCACCGTGACAGCTAGCGCAAGCCATTAGTCGGCTGTCATTGTTGCCACCCTTGTAGATTTTTTTCCCCAATATGATTAGTCCTTCATCATCATTTGTACCACTTGAAGTGGCTTGTTTTGAGGCGAAATAGGCGCTAATATCAGCAATATCTTCGTTGCTCAGATCGGCAACCATCGACTCCATCGTCTCGTTGGTGCGAGCGCCCGATTGGAAATCCTTTATCTGCTTGACTAGATATTTTTCTGCTTGGCCTGCGAGTGATGGCCACATTCCCGCAGGGCTGTTTCCATCAGCGCCGTGGCAGCCTTGGCAGGCCATCGATTTCTCTTCGCCCGCACCAGCATCGCCAGCGGCTTGAACGGTGGTATAGGCTGCAAACACAAAAACAAGTGCGCTAAGTATGGTTTTTGTCATGGTGGGTGATCCTTCCTTACTTAAAGGTTATAAAATCATATCGTTATTATAATGGGCATTTTTTAAAGGTGCCCTAATGGTGTTATTTGATGCTCTGAAAATAGGCGGCAATATCGGCAATATCTCGATCTGACATTGAAGGGGCCATCTCGTTCATTACCGGGTCAATTCGCCTTTTGGCTTTGAAGTCATGCATCTGTTTTTCGATATAGGCGGCGTGTTGCCCCGCCAGCCTGGGGTAGAGTGGGTTTGTGCTGCGGCCATCTTTACCATGACAAACCTGGCAGGAGATGGCTTTGAATTTACCTGCTGATGGGTTACCAGCCGCGATTGCGGTGGAGGCAAAGCTCATTAGTGCCAGGGTGATCAATAGCCTTGTTACTCGATATCCAAGCAATGTTTTTTACCCTAATTATTCGATTCATGACAACCAGCTATGGTAATTCGGAATCTTTATTGTGAGAATAATAGTAGGAAAGGTTATTGTAGTTAATTGTCCCGAGTCAACCGTTTTGCGGGAATTGGACTTTTTTTGTTAAGGAAATACCCCTATGAATCCAGCCTATAATCGAGCCCAGTTCGTTATCAGTGTTGCATCTCTTCCCCAATTGCCGAGTGAAAATGGCCGCGAAGTGGCCTTTGCCGGGCGCTCTAATGCGGGCAAATCGAGCGCTATTAATACCCTGACCAATATTCGAGGTTTGGCGCGTATTAGTAAGACTCCGGGGCGCACCCAGTTGATTAATTTTTTTGAGATTGATGAGTCGCGTCGATTGGTTGATCTGCCCGGTTACGGTTATGCCAAAGTACCGGAAAAAATGAAAATTCAATGGCAAAAGCTGCTAGAACGTTACCTGCAAACCCGCGAATGTCTTGCCGGACTGGTTTTGGTGATGGATGTACGCCATCCGATGACGGAGTTTGATCAACAGATGCTGAGTTGGGCGTCACAAGTGGCGATGCCAGTACATATTCTGCTGACTAAAAGCGATAAGCTGAAGCGTGGTCCGGCAATGAGTACGCTTCTAGCGGTGCGTAAGGCGGTTGAGTGTTATGACGGTACCGTGAGTGTACAGCTTTTTTCATCGTTAAAACGACAGGGAGTTGATGACGTTCATCAGTGTCTGGATGCTTGGTTGGGTTTTGAGATGGATGTTGCGAAGGTCTCAGAATAAGAAATTACCGGCTACAGTTTGCAGCCGGTAAAAAATTATTAAGCACCGTAAGGGGGGCGGTGCTTAATGTGACCCTGCCGATGGAGGAGTGCAGGGTCGGGTGACTTGCCATACGCATAGTACGACTGGGTGCTTTTTGTTTAGTTCACCATTTATTTAAAAAATGTGGTTTTAGTGGGCTTGCTCCCAGTTGTTCCCCAACTCTGCTTCAATTTTTAAGGGTACGTTCAATTGCGCGACTGAACACATCAATTCGCTGATTTTGGTTTTTGCATGCTCTTGATGTTTTTCTGCAATTTCGAATACCAGTTCGTCGTGTACCTGCATGATCATCTGCCCCATGTGAGGGTTTTGTTGTAACCACTGGTCACATTGAATCATCGCGAGCTTGATGATGTCTGCGGCGGTGCCTTGCATGGGGGCATTAATGGCGCTGCGTTCAGCATATTGGCGACGCTGGCCGTTGCGGGCGTTGATTTCAGGTAGATAGAGGCGGCGGCCGAAGACTGTTTCGACATAGCCTTGCTCCCGGGCACTCTCTTTGGTTTCGTCCATATAGCGCTTCACCCCGGGGTAGCGTTCAAAATAGAGTTCAACGTACTGCTGTGCTTCTGTGCGGCTGATATCAAGCTGTTTGGCGAGGCCAAAGGCTGACATGCCATAAATCAAACCGAAGTTAATCGCTTTGGCGCGCCGCCGTTGTTCTTTGCTAATCTGGTTGATCTCGGTATCAAAGACCTCTGCGGCGGTTGCGGAGTGGATATCTCTATCATTGGCGAAGGCGTTGAGCAGCCCTTCATCACCGGAGAGGTGAGCCATTATGCGTAACTCAATTTGTGAATAATCGGCCGCCAGCAGTTTAAAACCCGATGGTGCAATGAAGGCTTGTCGTATGCGCCGCCCCTGTTCACTGCGTACGGGAATGTTTTGCAGGTTTGGGTTGGCTGATGAGAGTCTGCCGGTGCTGGTAACCGCCTGGTGATAGGAGGTGTGTACCCGGCCGCTGTGTGGGTTGATCTGCTGTGGCAGCTTGTCTGTGTAGGTGGATTTTAATTTGCTGAGGCTGCGGTGCTCGGTGATCAGTTGTGGTAACTGATGCCCTTGCTCTGCCAATTCGATGAGCACCGATTCAGCGGTCGATGGCTGCCCTTTGGGGGTTTTGCTGATGACTGGCAGTTGCAGTTTTTCAAATAGGATTGCTTGCAGTTGTTTGGGGGAGTTCATGTTGAATGCCTCTCCAGCGACCTGATAGCTCTCTTTTTCAAGCGCTGTAATGCGCTCTGCCAGTACTAAGCTCTGTTGGTGTAGCATCCGGGCATCAATGAGCACGCCATTGCGTTCAATGCGCGACAGTACGCTGACTAAGGGTATTTCAATGGTTTCAAAGATCTTTTTTGGGCCTTCGCGTTCAGCGAATTGTGGCCATAGGGTCTGGTGTAGGCGCAGTGTGATATCGGCATCTTCTGCGGCGTAGGGGCCGGCGATGTCGATGTCGATCTGATCAAAGGTGAGCTGTTTTTTGCCTTTGCCGGCAATCTCTTCAAAGTGAATTGTGTTGTGGGTGAGGTATTTTAGTGCCAGTGAATCCATATCGTGGCGGCTGGCGGTGCTGTCCAGAGTGTAAGATTCCAGCATGGTGTCAAAGCGAATTCCGCGCAGGGTAATGTGTTCATTAGCCAGTACACTCATATCGTATTTGAGGTTTTGTCCGACTTTGGCGCGATTATCATCTTCCAATAGCGGTTTTAATTGGGCGAGTACGCTGGCTTTGTCAAGTTGGGGTGGTACATCCAGATAATTATGTGCAAATGGCAGGTAGGCGGCGTGATGCGGTTCTACGGCAAAAGAGACGCCGACAACTTTGGCCTCCATGTAGTCGAGGCTGGTGGTTTCACAATCAAAGGCGAATAGCTCCGCTTCTTTTAATTTATCTAGCCAGTTGTCGAGCTGTGATTGCTTGAAAATGATCTCATAGTTGGCTTTTTTTGACTCAGTAGCGGCAGTTGCATTTTCGGCACCCGGTGTGTCGCTGCGACCGTTTCCTGTGTTGTTCAGTGATTCACTTAACCAGGCTTTGAACTCCATCTCCTTGAATAGCGTGACTAACGCATCGTGATCAGCGGCTTGCAGCTTGAGCTGTTCGGGGGGTGAGTCCAGCGCAACATCCAGCTTTATGGTGGCAAGCTCGAGAGAGAGAGGGAGAAATGCCAGGCTGGCGCGTAGGTTTTCACCCACTTTTCCTTTTATCTTGTCCGCTTGTGCGAGTACTTGGTCAAAAGAGCCGAACTCGTTGAGCCACTTAACCGCGGTTTTAGGGCCGCACTTGGGAACGCCGGGGATATTGTCGGCACTGTCACCCATCAGCGCCAGATAGTCGATGATCTGTTCCGGTGGGACGCCAAATTTTTCTACCACCCCGGAAGGGGTCATCAGTGTATCGGTCATGGTGTTGATCAGTGTGACGTGCTGATTAACCAGTTGAGCCATATCTTTATCACCAGTGGAGACCAATGTTTCTCGTTGCTGCTCACTGGCCTGCCGGCAGAGTGTACCGATGACATCATCCGCTTCTACCCCTTTAACCACAATTAACGGAATGCCCATGGCACGAATAATGTTGTGAATCGGTTCAATTTGAACGCGTAACTCATCCGGCATCGGTGGGCGGTTGGCTTTGTAGTCGCTGTAGAGGTCGTTACGAAAGGTTTTTCCTTTGGCGTCAAAGACCACAGCCATTAGCTCAGGCTGATACTCTTTAATGAGTTTACGAATCATATTGATGACGCCATAAACCGCATTGGTTGGCATGCCCTGGCTGTTGCTCAGGTGCTTGATGGCGTGAAAGGCGCGAAACAGATAGGATGAGCCATCGACCAGAATAAAGGGGCTATTTTTTTTCATAGAGTGATTTTCATTAGGGTTGTGGGCTGCCATGGTGGCATGGAATCAGCCTATAATGCCTGAATTAATGGCTATTTTCTGCCTGGATGGCATCTTTTGTGGGCAAGGGATTATAATTGAGACAAATGAGATGGGAGAGCGGAACATGAAGATGCGTTGTGGGCTTGTGTTATTTCTGTTGTGTGTGACGCCGCTATGGGCGCAAGATGTTCTTCAGCAGCAGATGGTGGATGAGGCTGAAGAGGCGTTGGAGCCTAAAGTGACGATTCACCAAGATGATCGAGGGGTTGTTGAGGAGTATCGCCTGAATGGATCACTCTACATGATTAAGGTGACTCCCTCCATGGGTCTCCCCTATTATCTGATCGATACGGATGGTGATGGTGAGTTGGAAAGTCGCCGTAATGAATTGGATCCTGATGTAATGATTCCAGCGTGGATGATTTTTCGCTGGTAAATTCCGGGCAATAAAAAAGGCCGATAGTATCGGCCTTTTTTATGTTCACTGAATGGTGCTTACTTCAGTGTGAGGATGAATGCAGCTAATTTATCTGCATTTTCAGTCGAGAGGCGTTTTTGAGGAGGCATAGGAATCTTGCCCCATTTGCCACGGCTGCCATCAGTGATACTTGCCAGTACGGTTGCTTTGCCATCGGCTTCCGCACTGTATTTGGCACCAATGTCATTCCAGGAGGGGCCCACTACTTTTTTATCGATGGCGTGACAAGCCATGCAGCCACTCTTTTTCGCCAAGGCCAGGTCGGCACTCGCAGTACCTGCAACGAGTAGGGCTGCAACAGCAGGAATAGTTAACCAGATAGCTTTCATTGTAATTCTCCTCCAACGGAAATTTAGTCCCCTTTAATTAGGGGTTGTGCGGGGGATGTTTTTTATATTTCGAAAAACGGTGTTTTACCACCAGAAACGACTCCCCCAGAAAGATTACTTCATGCCCGCCTTTATAATTTTTTATTACGTGCATGTAGTCTTATGCCATAGGGCTTTTTATGTGTCAAGACGTAGCGCACCAATCCCCGGGTAAAATGTGATAAGACACACAAAAGAGTGCACCGCATGTGGTGTTGGCACATCCACATTAGTCGCCTGCCTTTGTGATGAGTTGGGTTGGTGGGGTTTTGGCGTGTATGATAGCCCTCATTTTTGTAAATATGATTGAGTGGTGGTGGTGAATAGCAATGTCTCTTGGCATGATAGACGTACGCGTGTTTTAAGGCAGGCCACACCCGTGTTGCGACAGTGGTTACTTGATGATGGTTCATTGACCCGGCGTCTGATCCAGCTCTGTGGGCACGATTTTAATGTGAAGTTATTGGGGGCGTGCCGGGGCCGCCCACGCCATGATGAACGCCGGGCACTTTCGGTTCGTAGCGGCGAGCAGGCGCATGTGCGCGAGGTTTATCTCTGTTCAGGAGCTACGCCATTGGTCTATGCCCGTACCGTGATACCGCTCTCCACACTACAAGGATCGGCACGTCGTCTGGCGCATATGGGAGAGCGCCCACTCGGAGCACTGCTTTTTTCCAGCAAGGGAATGCGTCGTGCCGGGATTCAGGTATCCAGACTGTCGGGGAGTCTATTGCAGCATGATTTGAGTGATGAGCCCGTTTGGGGGCGGCGTTCGGTCTTCTATTTGACTGACAAGCCACTGATGGTGAGTGAATATTTTTTGCCATCACTGTTTGAGTTGGTGGCGAGCAAGGGTGTTAGTGAGGGAGTGAGATGAATTTGGCGTTGCAAGGGCGTTGGCGACACTACTTTTTGTTGATGAGGCTAGATCGCCCCGTGGGTATTTATCTGCTGCTTTGGCCCTGTATGTGGGCGTTGTGGGTTGCCGCAGAAGGTGTGCCTGGTGGATTGAACCTGGCTGTTTTTATTATCGGTGTTGTTCTGATGCGTTCAGCCGGTTGTGTGATTAATGATTACGCTGATCGTGATTTTGATCCGCATGTTGAACGCACTAAGCAGCGCCCAATTGCCTGTGGAGCCGTCTCAAAAGAGGAGGCGTTGCTGTTGGCGGGTGGGTTGGCGTTGTTGGCTTTTCTCTTTGTTTTGCTACTCAATACCCTGACCATTTGGCTCTCATTTGTCGCGGTCGCACTGGCGGGTATCTACCCCTTTATGAAACGCTATACCTACATGCCTCAGATTTTTCTCGGGTTGGCGTTTGGCTGGGGTGTGCCAATGGCATTCGCTGCTGAAACCGGTGCAATTCCGACGGTGGCGTGGTTGTTATTGGCCGCAACAGTAGTGTGGGCAACCGCGTATGACACCATTTATGCGATGATAGATCGCAAAGATGATTTAAAGATAGGGGTGCGCTCCACAGCGATTCTATTTGGCACGGCAGATAAAATTATTGTTGGCATATTGCAGGCGTTGGTGGTTTTTATTCTATTTCTTGTGGGGCAGCGATTGTCGCTGGGAGGCTATTACCAAATAGCGTTAATGGCCGGCGCTCTATTGATGGTCTATCAGCAATATTTGATTCGTCACCGTGATGCGGCTGGCTGTATGAAAGCATTTAAAAATAATCATTGGTTTGGTTTGGTGGTTTTTTTGGGTGTGGTGGCTCATTACGCACTAGCTTAGTGGTCTATCAACTGAATCCTAAGGGATGTAGAAGAAGCAAACGCGGTATTTTAATAAATTCTACATCCCTAAGTTGATAAATCACTGGTTTGGCTTGTGGTATGATCCGTCAATATTAAAAGTGGTTGCTGTTCTCGGACAGGCTCCGTTGTTTCGGACGCAGTCTAAATTATTTGGAGTGAGTTTCTCTCGGTTATGTTGTTATCTTCTGTTGCAATTTTATTAGGTTTGGCGGTGCTGGTCTGGAGCGCGGATCGCTTTGTTCTGGGTGCGTCAGCGGTGGCGCGTAACTACGGTATCTCACCACTAATTATTGGTATGACCATTCTCGGTTTTGGCACCTCAGCCCCCGAAATGCTGGTTTCAGGCATGGCGGCCTGGGAGGGCAATCCTACTATTGGGGTGGGTAATGCACTGGGTTCCAATATTGCCAATATCGCCCTGGTGTTGGGTTTTACCGCCATAGTCTCTCCGATGGTGGTGCGCTCAAAAGTATTGAAACGTGAGTTTCCGTTGCTTTTTTTAGTGATGGGTTTGGCCGCTGTATTGATGATCGACAATGATCTGAGTCGTGTCGATGGTTTTATTCTACTCTCCGGTGTGGTGGTGATGTTGTGGTGGATGATTCGTCTTGCCCGCCAGGAGCAGACGGGCGAAGAGCCACTGGAAGCCGAGTTTGATGATGAAATTCCGGCTGATATGTCAACGGGTAGGGCGCTTTTTTGGTTGGTACTGGGTCTTGTACTGTTGATGGTGAGTTCGCAGCTGTTGGTTTGGGGCGCGGTTAATGTGGCACACTATTTCGGTGTCAGTGATCTGATTATTGGGCTGACCATTATTGCCATTGGTACCAGCTTGCCAGAATTGGCGGCAACCGTCTCTGCGGCACTAAAGAAAGAGCATGAGATGGCCATTGGTAATATCATTGGCTCAAATTTATTCAATATTCTGGCGGTTTTGGCACTACCGGGAATTATCATGCCGACGGTGCTGGAGCCGGAGGTGATGAGTCGTGATTTTGTTGTCATGGTGGTATTAACAGTAGCGCTGTTCTTGATGGCGTATGGGTTTAAGGGTAAGGATGGTCAAATTAACCGTATTGAAGGCGCTGTTTTATTAGCCTCTTTTATTGGTTATATGGTCATGCTCTATTTTTCAGTGGTGGGGTAACAGATTATGGCGGAGTTATTAACGGTTGCAAATGTGAAGTGTCAAAGTTGTGTAAATAACATCATTTCAGGGTTGCTGGCGCGAGATGAGGTGATGGAAGTTGAGGTTGAACCGACCACGGGTACCGTGATTATCAGCGGCGATGATCTTGATCGTGCCGATTTGGCGCGCTGCCTGGATGCGCTGGGCTACCCTGAGGTGGCAGAGTAAAATAAGATGAATAAGCAGAAAGTAATTGCGTTGGCGACAGCCGTCCTGAAAACAGAGGCGGCATCCGTGACCGCGTTGATTGTCCGGGTGGATGATGACTTTGTTCGTGCCTGTGAAATCATGCTGGCCTGTGACGGGCGGGTGGTGGTGACGGGGATGGGGAAGTCAGGCCATATCGGTAACAAGGTGGCGGCGACGCTGGCCAGTACCGGGACACCGGCTTTCTTTATGCACCCTGGTGAAGCCAGTCATGGTGATCTGGGAATGATTACGCCAAAAGATGTCGTTCTGGCTTACTCCAATTCGGGTGAGACCGATGAGTTGAGAACCATTTTGCCGTTGCTGCGCCGCGTGGGGGTGCCGATGATTGCGTTAACCGGAAACCCGGATTCCACTCTGGCTTGTGAAGCGGATGTGCACATTAATGTGAGTGTTGAAAAAGAGGCCTGCCCGCTTGGTTTGGCACCAACTGCCAGCACCACTGCGGCGTTGGCGATGAGTGATGCTTTAGCGGTTTCATTGCTGGAGACACGCGGTTTTACGGCCGAAGATTTTGCCCTCTCCCACCCTGGAGGCAGTCTGGGTCGCCGGTTGCTACTGCATGTTAGTGACATTATGCATGATGATGCCGCGATCCCTTTGGTTACCGGCGAACAGCCGATGAGTGATGCTCTGGTTGAGATGACTCGCCAGGGTTTGGGCATGGTTGTGGTGGTCGATTCACATGAAAATCTGCAGTTGCGAGGTGTCTTTACCGACGGTGATCTTCGTCGCATGCTCGATCATGGCGAGATTAACCTGCACCAGATGTTGGTGCGAGATCACATGACCGCACCCTGTCAGTCGGTGCGGGCCAGCATGTTGGCGGCTGAGGCGCTGAAAATACTCGATGAGTATAAAATCAATGCGTTACCCGTAGTTGATGATGCCGGGTGCGTGATTGGTGCTTTCAATATGCATGACTTGTTGCGAGCGGGCGTAGTATAGGATTGATAAACAGTGCAGGTGGCGATATGCAGGATATTCTAGAACGGGCAAAACAAATTAAGCTGATTATTTTTGATGTGGATGGTGTTTTGACCGACGGCAGCCTCTATTTTAGCGACGATGGTCAAGAGATGAAGGCGTTCAATTCACGTGATGGTCATGGGATGAAAATGCTGCGTGAGAGTGGTGTCGAGGTGGCAATTATCACCGGTCGTACCTCTAATGTAGTGACGCACCGCATGGAAAATCTTGGTATTAAACACGTCTACCAAGGGCAACATGAGAAGTTGCCCGCCTTCCTAACGTTAATTGATAAGCTGGGCGTGAAGGCCGATGAAGTGGCTTATGTGGGTGACGATGTGGTTGACCTGCCGATTATGCGTCGTGTTGGTTTGGCGGTCGCGGTGCAGGATGCGCATGGTTGGGTCAAGCGGCATGCCCATTGGCAGACCCCAAGCGATGGTGGTCGCGGTGCAGCTCGTGATATTTGTGAGTTGATTATGGAGGCGCAAGGTTGCCTTGAGTCAACCTTGAGCCAATATCTATGATGGAGACAAACTACATTATTGTGAGTTCTGCTTGCTGATCAGCAAGCAACAGCTCATTGTGGGCGCTGGCTTACTGGTTGTCGCCATCATGGGATGGTTCTCACAGGAGGTGCTGGAGTCTCAGGATGAGGTGAACTTGGTGATGGAGCATCAGTCTGACTTCCATATGCGAGGATTGAAACTTTATGTCTCCGGTGATGATGGTAGCGCGAAATATCACCTCTCTGCCCGCTCATTGGTTCACTTTCCACTCAGTGATACGATGACCCTGGAAGCCCCTCAAATCGATGTTTATCGTCAGGGTCAACCCGCCTGGGTAATGGCGGCTGAGCAAGGTATCCTGAAAAATAGAGAGCAGCAGTTAGACTTGTACCACGGTGTCACCCTCTATAAAGGGGAGAGCAATAATTCACCTCTGCGCCTGGAGACAGACAGTCTATTAATCGATCTTGCTAAAAAACAGGCGAGCAGTGTGGCAGATATATTTCTTCAACAACACGATGTGGGTGAGCTGCGAGGGCGAGGTCTGCTGCTCGATCTGCAACAAAATCGTCTACAGCTCCAATCTCACGTTCGGGTAAGGTATGAAAACTATTAACCAATGGTCTCAATGGGGGTGTCTCCTGACGGTGTTGTTTTCCACGCAGTTGATAGCGGCAGAGACAGACCGTAAGGCGCCGGTGCTCATAGAGGCTTCTGAGGTATTGATCGATGAACCCAAGGGAATTAGCACCTATCGTGGTGAAGTGCTCTTTCAGCAAGGAGGGATGAGTTTACGTGCCGATCAGGTGTCGGTTTTCAGTAGTGAACGCTCACTGCATCGAATTGAAGCCGAGGGCGCGCCCGTTTTCTTTGAAATAAAAAGTGAAAACGGCAAAACGACGCGTGCTGAAGCAAAAAAAATGCGTTATCAAATGAGCGATGGGCAGCTGCTCATGGAAGGTAAGGCTCAGTTGTGGCAAGGCGGAAACCATTTTAGTGGCGGACGAATTGAGTTTGATGTCTATAACGACAGAATTTTGGCAAGCGGCCAGGGTCACGAGAAACAACGGGTTAGGGTTGTTATTCAGCCGGAGGTTCTCCATCAAAAAAGAGAGCCTGAATCCGATGGGGCCAAACGTGAGTAGCTTGGTTATCAAGGGCATTGCAAAGCAGTATGGTAGCCGCCAGGTTGTTAAAGATGTCTCTCTACAGGTTGATAGTGGCGAAGTGGTTGGATTGCTTGGCCCGAATGGGGCGGGGAAAACAACCAGTTTTTACATGGTTGTGGGGTTAGTTCCCTGTGATAAAGGAGAGATCACCCTGCAGGGTGATGACCTTACCGTATTGCCGTTGCATGCCCGTGCCAAACGGGGTATTGGTTATCTGCCACAGGAAGCGTCGGTGTTTCGCAAGCTCTCAGTGGCCGATAATATCATGGCTGTATTAGAGCTTGATGGTGACTCTTCCTTAAGCCAGCGACAACAAAAACTTGAAGCGCTACTGCAAGAGTTTCATCTTGTGCCTATACGAGATAGCCTAGGGATGAGCTTGTCGGGGGGTGAGCGCCGCCGGGTCGAAATTGCTCGGGCGTTGGCAGCTGATCCAAAATTTATTTTACTTGATGAGCCCTTTGCTGGTGTGGATCCGATCTCAGTGATTGATATACAGCAGATTATCCAACACCTTTGCCAGCGAGGAATTGGTGTGTTGATTACGGATCACAATGTTCGTGAAACATTGGGTATCTGCCAGCGTGCCTACATCATGAGTGCAGGTGAGGTTTTAGCTGCAGGAACACCACAAGAGATATTAGAAAACCAGCGAGTAAAAGAGGTTTATCTAGGGCACGGTTTTAAGATGTAGGCATCAATGCCGCTAAGGTGCTGGGAGAGAAAAGAAAACAGCATGAAACAAACACTTCAAATAAAACTTGGTCAAAGCCTGACCATGACGCCCCAATTGCAACAGGCAATACGCTTGTTGCAACTCTCCAGTCTGGAGTTGGAAGCGGAAATACAAGAGGCTCTTGACTCTAATCCACTACTTGAAGTGGATGAGGAGTCTGATCGCAGCAATGAAGCGTCGCCAGACGAACGCTCAACGGTGGAAGTCAGCAGTGAAAGCAGCGTTGAGGCCCCAGCACAAGAAGAGCGTGAACTACAAAATAGCGACAATATTCCCGAAGACCTACCCGTAGACAGCGGCTGGGACGATGTGTTTGAAGCACCTGCCGGCCCAATGTTGGGTGGTGCGGATGATGATCAGCGTGAATTTGAACACGGCAGCAGCGGCCAATCTCTACAAGAGTATCTTACCTGGCAAATTGAAATGAGTAATCTGTCGTTACGTGACCGCGATATTGCGGGTACCATCATTGATTCAATTGATGATGACGGCTACCTCACAACAACCCTGGATGAATTCCTTGTCGGTTTTGATGAAGATGACGACATTGAGCTTGACGAGATAGAGGCCGTTTTGCGTGTGGTACAAAACTGTGACCCAGTGGGTGTTGCGGCACGTGATTTGCGTGAGTCGATGTTATTGCAACTTCAGCAGTATGATGTTGAAACACCTTGGCTTCAGGAGGGGTTACAGCTGATTGGTGAATTCATGGGTCTGTTGGCTGCCCGCGATTTCAAGCAGATCATGCGGCGAATGAAGTTAAGTGAAGAGGCGTTGATGGCGGTTATTGCGCTGGTACAGTCGGTTAATCCTCGTCCGGGAAACAGCATCGCTGAGGCACCGTCGGAGTATGTGGTTCCTGAAGTCCTAGTAAAAAAAGTAAAAGGTAAGTGGAAGGTCGAACTAAATCCGGAATGCGCACCAAAAATAAAGGTAAACCCCTATTATTCTGGTATGATTCGACGTGCGGATAGCAGTGCCGATAATACCTATTTAAAAAATAACCTTCAGGAGGCACGCTGGTTTATCAAGAGCCTGAAAAGCCGCAGTGAAACACTGTTGAAGGTCTCCAAATGTATTGTGGAGTATCAACGTGCTTTCTTTGAATATGGCGAAGAGGCGATGAGAGCACTAGTATTAGCAGATGTAGCCGAAGAAGTTGAGATGCATGAATCGACGATCTCCCGTGTGACTACAAAAAAATATATGCATACGCCGCGAGGCATTTTTGAATTAAAATACTTTTTTTCAAGCCATGTGGGTACGGTGGGTGGCGGTGAATGTTCTTCCACTGCTATTCGTGCCCTACTCAAGAAACTAATCACTGCTGAAGAGCCTAAAAAGCCCTTGAGTGATAACAAATTGGCAGGCTTGTTGGGGGAGCAAGGAATTAATGTTGCTCGCCGAACTGTTGCCAAATACCGTGAGGCGATGTCTATTCCTCCTTCAAATGAACGTAAGCGACTCGGTTAAGACTAGGAGTTAATAATGCAATTGAATATTACCGGCCAGAAAATCGATTTGACAGAAGCAATGCAAGAGTATGTGAAAACAAAAATTGTACGCTTAGAACGCTACTTTGATAATGTGACAAACGTCCATGTCATTCTTTCAGTTGAGAAGAAAAATCAAAAGGCTGAAGCCTCTGTGCATGTGGCAGGTGGCAATAATCTGTTCGCAGAGTCTACAGATGAAAACATGTATGCTGCGATCGATTCACTGGTTGACAAGCTTGACCGCCAGATTAAAAAACACAAAGAAAAATTGACTGATCACCACCGTAGTGAGGCGGCAGCAGTGAAAACACAGGCTGTTGAAATCGATAACGCCTAAGGAAGCTCTGAGCAAGTCATGATTATTTCAGATTAGCCTGAATTTAACCTGATTTATTTGGAACTTCCCTAAGGAGTCTCTGATTTAAGTCTGGACGAAGTGGATTGAGAGCTAAGATGTTCGGGTTCAAGGCGTGAATCGTACGTAATAGCAGGTTATTGCGGAGGTTGGCAACGTCGAGGCAGGATGTTTTAGACTCAAGATACGAGTTCATAGCTTAGTCAGAGGCCCCCTAACGGCCTGAAGACGAAGTACAGTATGGAACTCTCAGATATTCTCCCCCCGGAGCGAGTGCTTTGCGGGGTGAGTGTTACCAGTAAAAAACGCGTCCTAGAACTTGCCAGTGAAGTCCTTGCTTCTCATGATAAGGCTGGTTTTCAGGGCGTTGTTTTTGATAGTTTAATTGCTCGTGAACGATTGGGCAGCACCGGTTTTGGTAATGGCGTTGCCATTCCCCATGGCCGGGTAAAAAATGTAACCGAGACCATGGTGCTGTTTATCCAGTTGGTGGAGCCAATTGAATACGATGCGATTGACGGCAAACCTGTCGATCTGCTTTTTGTTCTGGTGGTGCCGGAAGAGTCAACCGATGAACATTTACAAATCCTCTCCCAATTAGCTGAAATGTTTAGCGACAAAGCACTTTGTCGAGCGCTTCGTGAATGCGAGGATAAACATTTACTGTATACGCTGGTCACTGACTGGCAAAAAGACCGCTAATTCTGTGGCTCTCCTCCTGACCACCAAGGCTCTGTTTGAAACACATCAAGAGGCGCTTGGTCTCGAATGGGTGGCGGGCTACTCCGGCGTTAGTCGGACAATTGATCTGAAAAAATGCAAAGAAGAGGATGATATTCTCTTTGGTCATATGAATATTGTTCAGCCGAGCCATGTTCAGGTTCTTGGCGATCACGAACTGGCCTACCTGGATCGACTGAGCAACACTGCTCGCAAAAGTCAAATCAAGGCACTCTTTGCGCTACTTCCAATGAGTATTGTGATCACGGATCAGGCTGAGGTACCATGCGATATCCAGGCTGCCGCCGATGAACATGATCTCCCGCTGCTCACCAGTTCGGTCTCCTGCCGAAAATTAATAAACTACCTACAAGAGTATTATGCGATTGCCGTTGCAGAGAAGCAGGTGTTGCATGGTGTTTTCATGGAGGTGAAAGGGGTGGGTCTCCTGCTAACCGGCAAAAGCAGTGTCGGCAAGAGTGAGTTAGCGTTGGAACTACTAGGTCGGGGGCATCGTATCATTGCGGATGATGCACCTGAATTTTTTCGGGTAGCGGCAGATACTATTCGCGGACGTTGTCCATCACTGTTGCAGGATTTTCTTGAGGTAAGGGGGCTGGGTATTTTGAATGTGCGCGCACTCTTCGGTGACAGTGCGATAAAACAAGATAAAAATTTGCGTTTGGTTATCCATTTGAAAGAGATGAGTGAAACGGAAATAGAGCAAATTGACCGACTAGAGGGTGATCGTGTGGGGCGCGTTATTCTTGATGTCGAAATCCCAGAAATTACCATTCCGGTTGCATCGGGTCGAAATCTTGCGGTCCTGGTTGAGAGTGCGGCAAGTCAGCATATTTTACGCAGTAAAGGGTATCACGCTGAACAAGAGTTTATTCGCCGTCATGCCGAACAGATTGCCAAGGATAGTTTATGAAATTGATCGTGGTCAGTGGTTATTCCGGCTCTGGTAAAAGTACCGCGTTGAATGTGCTTGAAGATGCGGGTTACTACTGCATTGATAATTTACCGTTAATGTTGCTGAAAGATTTTGTCTCACAAAGTCTGGGGCATGAGCATCCGATTGAAAGTCTGGTGGTCGGCATTGATGTTCGAAATTTGAGCAGTGGTTTGGAGAGTTTTCCCAGGCTGATGGATGACATTCGCGCGCTGGGTGCCGAGTGTGAGGTTCTTTTTCTGGATACGGCGGCGGCAGTACTGCAAAAACGTTTTAGCGAAACACGTCGTAAGCACCCCCTGAGCAGTGCGAATGTCTCATTGGCAGAGGCGGTAAAGCAGGAACGAGTCATGTTAGGGGCTGTGCGTGAATGTGCTGATATCTGCATTGAAACCAGTAATACCAACGTTCGTGAGCTGCGTGCAATTGTGGCCGATAGGGTGGTGCGACGAAAGCGTGGCGAGCTCTCTCTATTATTAATGTCGTTTGGCTTTAAGTACGGTGCCCCAGCAGATGTCGATTTTATTTTTGATGTGCGCTGCCTCCCCAATCCCCATTGGGAGGCGCATTTGCGGGAGTGTACAGGCCGGGATCAGCCAGTGATTGATTATTTGTCAACACAGCCCGAGGTGGGGCAAATGCAGGCAGATATCAGTGATTTTTTACAGCGCTGGATCCCTCGGTTTGAAGCCGAAAATCGCAGTTATATGACGATTGCCATTGGCTGTACTGGTGGGCAACACCGCTCTGTCTATTGTGTTGAGGGGCTACACCGACAGCTTAAGTCGCGTTATCCGCAAATTCTCTCTCGACACCGGGAGTTGAAATGAGGGTCGGTTTGCTGATTATTACCCACGATGCCGTGGGCAAGGCAATTTTAGAGACTGCGACAAAAATTATCGGCATCTGCCCTATTGCAACAGAGCTGCTTCCGGTACCGATGGATTGTAATTGTGATCACTTTTATGCTCAAGCCTGTGACTTGGTCAACCAACTGGACAGCGGCTCAGGGGTAGTTGTATTGACCGATATGTTTGGTGGAACACCTTCTAATATTGCTAACCGCCTGGCAAAGGCGCATAACGTGCAGGTTATTTCGGGAATGAACCTGCCGATGGTGGTGCGAATTCTGAACTATGCAAACCTTGAGATCGACGAAGTGGCCATTAAGGCCCGAGAGGGTGGCCGTGAGGGTATCTTTATTTGCGATGGTGAATGCTAATGATCAGTCAACCGGTCACCATTGTGAATAGACTTGGCCTGCATGCCCGGGCTGCTGCTAAATTAGTTTCTCTTGCCTCTGGTTTTTCATGTGAAATTGAGATTGAACATGAAAAGCGTCGTGTTAATGGCAAAAGCATCCTGGGGGTCATGATGCTTGCGGCGAGCAAAGGGAAAGTGATTGTTGTCTATGCCGATGGTGACGATGAAAATGAGGCGTTAGCGCATCTGTGTTCGCTTGTTTCCGATCGATTTGGTGAGGCAGAGTAACTCTGCTTTGGCTGTTCTGTGTGACGGGCACCTATTAAAAATAGTAATTTTCCCTTGAGCCTGCTATGCCTGAAGTTAAAGAACATGAGCGAAATACAGCGCGAGTTGAAGCGCTGACTGAGCTATTTCATAAAGGCTCGGTCAGTGATATTCGTTCGATGCTTGGTACACTGCACCCTTCAGAAAATGCACTACTGCTGGAGTCGCTGCCTGCTTCAGAACGGGAGTCGGTTTGGCAGTTGATGTCGCTTGAGCGAAAAGGCCAGGTGCTGGTTAACCTTAATTGTGAAGTTCGCCCTCCGCTGATTAAACCCATGGCACCACAGGAGTTGGCCGAAGCCACAAAAGGGTTGGATCTGGATGATCTGGTGGATTTTCTGCAAGACCTTCCTGATTCCGTTATTCGTCAAGTCTTATACAGTTTCGATGTTCACCGCCGAGAGCAAATTAAAGCCGTACTCGCCTATCCAGAGGATAGTGCGGGTGGCTTGATGAATATTGATACCGTCTCTGTCCGTGCTGATATTACCCTCGGCGTGGTGGTGCGCTATCTGCGTTGGCAGAAGGCGATTCCTGAAAACACCGACAGCTTAATGGTGATCGACCGAACGGGCCGCTATCTCGGGGTATTGCCACTGATTGACCTGTTGATCAAAAGCCCCGACTTACATGTGCTTGAAGTCTATAACTCCAAAATTGAAGGTATCCCGGCAACGATGCCTGAAAGCGAAGTGGCCAAGCTTTTTGAGCACCGTGATTTTATTTCTGCCCCGGTAATTGATGAGTATGGCCGACTGCTTGGCCGTATTACGGTGGATGATGTGGTTGATGTTATCCGTGATGGGGCTGACCACTCCTTCATGAGCATGGCGGGTTTAAGTGACGAGAGCGATATCTTTGCTCCGGTGGTTGCAAGCTCGAGACGCCGGGCCATCTGGCTTGGGGTTAATCTTCTGACCGCTTTTCTGGCAGCATGGGTGATCGGGCTGTTTGATGCCACTATCGAAAAGCTGGTGGTGCTGGCGGTACTGATGCCCGTTGTCGCCTCCATGGGCGGAATTGCGGGTAGCCAGACGCTGACCCTGGTAATCCGAGGTATGGCGCTTGGCCAGGTGGGTGATAGCAATGCACGCAGACTGCTTGCCAAAGAGTTTGCCGTGGGTGTGGTTAATGGTGTCGTTTGGGCATTGGTAGTGTCGGCGGTGGTGATTGCCTGGTTCGATGACGTGATGCTGGGTACCGTGATTGGTGTGGCTATTCTTATCAACTTAATGTGTGCAGCGCTCTCGGGAGTCACCATTCCACTCATTTTACGGCGTATGGATATTGACCCAGCACTGGCCGGTGGCGTGATTTTAACAACAGTGACGGATGTTATCGGCTTTCTGACTTTTCTCGGCTTAGCTACGTTGTTGTTGGTATGAATATGCGCCCAACCACCCCGCTGATTACGGTTGATATTTTAATTGAGCTGACCGATCGTGCCAATACCCCCATTGTGTTAATCGAACGCAAATACCCACCCTTTGGCTGGGCGCTGCCCGGTGGTTTTGTGGATGTGGGAGAGTCATTAGAACAAGCCGCTATTCGAGAGGCAAAGGAGGAGACCGGTTTAAATGTGATGCTACAATGTCTGCTCGGCTGTTATTCGAACCCCGCACGCGATAAACGCGGTCATATGGTGAGTGCGGTTTATATTGCAACTGCGGTGGGTGAGCCACGGGCTGAAGATGATGCGGCGGCAGTGGCACTGTTTGCAGTCGATAACCCGCCGGATGCAATGGCATTTGACCACGGTTTGATTATTACCGATTATCAAAATTACCGCCAAAGTGGGTGTGTGGCACCACTGCGGGTTTAACGATAATTGTTTAGATTTTATTCAATTCATTCAGTGGCCAGCGTGGTCGAGCGTAAAATGCATTTTCATCTTGCTCGCCCGCTTGCAGGCGTAACAACCCGGCATAGGCAATCATCGCGCCGTTGTCAGTACAAAACTCCTGGCGTGGATAAAAAACCTCGACACCCAGTTTATCGCCCATCTCCCCCAGTCGTTGTCGCAAATGCAGGTTAGCGCTGACACCACCCGCAACCACCAATCGCTTGAGCTTGGTCTGTTCGACGGCACGACGACATTTGATCACCATGGTCTCTGCAACGGCGCTCTCAAAGGCGAGTGCAATATCCGCTTTGGTCTGTGGGTCATCTCCATCCTTGTGCAGTGTATTGAGGGCAAAGGTTTTAAGCCCACTGAAGCTAAAATCAAGCCCTGGTCGATTGGTCATCGGACGTGGGAACTTGTAGCGGTCAGGGTTTCCCTGCTTAGCGCATTCCGCTATTTTCGGGCCGCCGGGATAGCCCAGTTTCAGTAACTTTGCGGTTTTATCAAACGCCTCGCCTGCGGCATCATCAAGGGTGCAACCCAGCATCTGGTAATCACCCACACCCTGTACTTCCATTAACTGGGTATGCCCACCGGAGACCAGCAGCGCAATAAATGGAAATTCAGGTTTTGGATCATCCAGCATCGGGGCCAATAGATGCCCTTCAAGATGATGAATGGAGACAGCGGGGATATTCCAGGCATACGCAAGGCTGCGCCCAATTGACGCGCCCACCAGCAGTGCCCCCATCAAGCCCGGCCCTGCGGTGTAGGCGATGCCATTCAGCTGTTCAGGGCTGGTCTCTGCTTCGGCCATGACCTGGCGTATTAACGGAATCGTTTTACGGATGTGGTCGCGGGAGGCCAGCTCGGGTACCACGCCACCATAGGTGGCGTGCAGCTCAATCTGGCTATGGATTTGGTGGGCGATAAGCCCCTTGTCGGCATCGTAAATTGCAATGCCGGTCTCGTCGCAGGATGATTCAATGCCAAGTATTCTCATGCCGCCTATTGTCCTGTTGAAAGCCAATATGCGCAAGCCCGACAGTGCGCTAAGTAAAATATTCTGACAAGAACTTTGATTTTTTCATCATAACTGTCTAAAATCGCGCCTCTGAACGAAAGATGACTACTTATTTTTTAAAGAGGATTGACTCCACATGCCAGTTGTTCGCGTAAAAGAGAACGAACCATTTGATGTTGCACTGCGTCGCTTCAAACGCACTTGTGAGAAAGCCGGTGTCCTTGGTGAGCTGCGTAGCCGTGAATTTTACGAAAAGCCAACCGCAATCCGTAAGCGTAAAGCGGCAGCGGCCGTTAAGCGCCACCTGAAAAAAATGACAAAAGAGCAGTCACGTCGCGTACGTTTGTACTAAGCTGAACCTTAACTCGCCAATAACGGGGCCGTCTGATGGTCGATAACACCCTGAAACAGCAGCTTATGACATCAATGAAGGATGCGATGCGAGCCAAGCAACGCGTTCGTCTCGGTGTGATTCGTCTTGTCAATGCGGCAATCAAGCAGAAAGAAGTTGATGAACGTATTGAGTTAACGGATGAGCAGGTTCTTGAGGTGCTGACCAAAATGGTCAAGCAACGCAGGGAGTCTATCTCGCAGTTTGAAGGTGCTAATCGTCAGGATCTTGCAGATATTGAGCATGCCGAAGTGGCGATTATTCAGGAATTTCTTCCTGATGCTTTGAGTGAAGCAGAAATTAGTACCATTCTTGATGAGGTGTTCTCAGAAACGGGTGCATCGTCCATGAAGGATATGGGCAAGGTGATGGCGGCACTGAAGCCGCGACTTCAAGGTCGGGCGGATATGGGGCAGGTGAGTGCTCATATCAAAAAACGTCTGGCGGCCTAGTGGCGCTGCTCTCTGTTCTCTTTCGATAAAGCCTGGCTAGCGTCATGGCAGGGAAAATACCTCAGCCGTTTATTGATGAATTACTGTCACGAATTGATATCGTCGATGTT
This sequence comes from Gammaproteobacteria bacterium, assembly GCA_022712945.1. Lineage (GTDB taxonomy): Bacteria > Pseudomonadota > Gammaproteobacteria > RBG-16-57-12 > RBG-16-57-12 > JAFLJP01. The sequence goes on from JAFLJP010000158.1 coordinate 31,591, forward strand.
ATTAATTCGCGTCTCTCTTTGCGTAAGGCGGGTAGGGAATTTACCGCTTGTTGTCCATTTCATGATGAAAAAACCCCTTCGTTTACTGTCAGCCAGCAAAAGCAGTTTTATCACTGTTTTGGTTGTGGAGTACACGGTAATGCGCTGAGCTTTTTAATGGAGTTTGAACACGCGGGTTTTGTTGAAGCGGTAGAAGACCTCTCATCAATCGCTGGTTTGGAGGTTCCTCGTGAACAACCGAAACCAGGAGAACAGGCCCATTTAGCCTCAAATAAGGGGCTTTATGCGCTGTTAGAGCGTGCGGTTAAATTTTATCGCAGCCAATTGTTGCAGCATGCCCAGGCTTCCAGCGCGATTGATTACCTCAAGCAGCGTGGGTTGAATGGTGAGATTGCGCGTGAATTTGAAGTAGGCTATGCACCGCCCGGTTGGGATAGTGTGCGTTCAGCACTCAAGCTGCCACAGCGTGATCTGATCGACAGTGGCCTGCTGATCGAAAAAGAGGATGGCAGCAGCTACGATCGTTTCCGTGATCGAGTGATGTTTCCCATCCGTGATGCGCGGGGTCGTGTCGTCGGTTTTGGTGGCCGAGTGCTGGGTGATGATACGCCTAAGTATTTGAACTCACCGGAAACCGCAGTATTTCATAAAGGACGTGAACTGTACGGGCTTTTTCAGGCGCGAAAAAGTGTTCGAAAGCTCGAATGTTTGATTGTGGTTGAAGGTTACATGGATGTGGTTGCACTGGCACAATTTGGTGTTCGTAACTGTGTTGCCACCCTGGGTACAGCGACGACGCAGGCACACCTTGAGCGAATGTTTCGCATCGTAGGTGAAGTTGTTTTCTGTTTCGATGGTGATCGAGCAGGCCGGGAAGCTGCTGAGCGCGCACTCAATAATTCGCTTGGTGTAATACGTGAAGGGTGGCAGCTGCGGTTCATGTTTCTGCCCGATGGTGAAGACCCTGACTCTCTAGTGCGTCGGGAAGGGGCGGGCGCTTTTGAATTGCGGGTCAAAGAAGCGCAGAGTTTTTCTGAATTTTTTTACGACGTTTTGATCAAACAGGTTGATGTAGAGAGCGTGAGTGGTCGAGCGAAGCTGGTCGACTTAGCGCGGCCGTTGCTTGCTCAGTTGCGCCCGGGTGTGTTGCGGCAGATGATGCAGGATGAATTGGCCAGGCTGGCAAAAATTGCCCCTGCCCACCTTGGGTCGTTGCTGGGTGGAGCGAGCGAGGTGGCGACTGCTCCTCGAAAACCGGTGGAAAAAGAGTGGCAAAACCTGTCGCTGGTGCGCCGGGCGTTGTTGTTGTTGCTCAATCTGCCCTCGCTGGCGCAAAAGGCGGGCGATGGTAGCCGGTTTAGATCACTGACATTGCCGGGTATGCCCTTATTGTGCGAGGTGTTGTCGTTGTTGAACGAGCGACCTGAAATGTCGCCCGGAGCGCTGGTGGAGCATTGGCGTGATCATGATAACTGGCGGCATTTAGTGCGTTTAATGAGCGCCCCGATGGTGATAGGTGACGCGGGTTTAGAAGATGAGTTTGATGGTGTGTTGTCATGCCTTGATACGATGCTCGACGAGCAGCGTGTTGATGAGCTTCTCGATAAAGAGAAAGGGCAAATGAGTCATCAAGAGAAACAAGAACTTAGTCGTCTGCTGCTGAAATTGCAGAGTAACTAAAAATATATCCCTGTGTTTTAGTCTTTACTACTAGGGGTAGGGTATTTGAGATTCATGTGGCTTGCATTCTGTGTTAGAATTGCGGGCTGAATTTTTTACAGTTTTGAGGCTCGGGAAATCGTCAATATGAACGAAGCGGACCAGCAATCACAGATTCGATTGCTCATTGCCAAAGGCAAAGAGCAAGGTTACCTCACTTATCGAGAGGTTAACGATCATCTGCCTGATGATATCGACCCTGAACAGATCGAAGATATCATTAATATGATTAATGATATGGGTATTGAGGTGCATGAAGTTGCCCCCGATGCCGATTCAATCATCATCACCGGCGACAACCCGGATGATGAAGATGCCACCGAAGAGGCTGCAGCAGCGCTTGCGGCAACGGTTGATCCTGAATTGGGCCGAACCACCGATCCGGTGCGCATGTATATGCGTGAAATGGGTGCAGTTGAACTGCTTACCCGTGAAGGTGAAATTGAAATCGCCAAGCGCATTGAAGAGGGTGTTGCTCAAGTCACCCGGGCGCTGGCAACATTCCCAGGCGCGGTTGCACTGCTACTGGCCGCGTATGCAAAGGTTGAAAACGAAGACCTTCGCCTGACTGATCTTATTAATGCCATTATTGATCCTAATGCGATCGACGAGGGTATTGTGGTGCCCACGCCAGCCGCACAATCTTCTGAAGATTCAGATGACGAAGAAGAAGAGGTTGATACCGGGCCTGATCCAGAAGAAGTTGCCGAGCACATGGCGGTTATTCGTGCATTGCACGATCGTTTTATGGAGCTCTCTATTGGCCAAGGGAAAAGCAAAGGCCATGCAGAGTACGAATCTGTCCGTAAAGAGATGGGTGAACGTTTCTGTGAGCTGAAAATTGTTGTCAAGGTGCTTGACGCGATCATCAAGAACCTGCGTGGGGTGATGGAGGTGGTACGCGGCCACGAACGTGTCATCATGAATATCTGTGTTAACCAAGCACACATGCCTCGTAAAGCGTTCATTACCTCATTCCCTGAAAATGAAACCAGTGCTGAATGGCTGGAAGCGCAACTGAATGATTACGCCTATTCAGAAGTGCTGATTGAACACAAGGATGAGATCATCCGCGCACAGAAAAAACTGCAGGCGATCGAATTAGCCAGTGGCCTGAGTATTGCTGAAATTAAAGAACTCAATCGCAAAATGTCGATTGGTGAGGCGAAGGCGCGTCGTGCAAAGAAAGAGATGGTCGAGGCTAATCTGCGCCTGGTTATCTCCATCGCCAAGAAATATACCAACCGTGGCTTGCAGTTCCTTGATCTGATTCAAGAGGGCAATATCGGCCTGATGAAAGCGGTCGACAAGTTTGAATACCGCCGTGGTTACAAGTTCTCTACCTACGCAACATGGTGGATTCGCCAGGCGATTACCCGTTCGATTGCCGACCAGGCACGGACGATTCGCATACCGGTGCATATGATTGAAACAATCAATAAACTCAATCGGGTAATGCGCCAGATGTTGCAGGAAATGGGTCGTGAAGCGACACCGGAAGAGCTCTCTGAGCGTATGGAAATGTCTGAAGAGAAGGTTCGAAAGGTGCTGAAAATTGCCAAAGAGCCGATCTCGATGGAGACGCCCATCGGTGATGATGAAGACTCCCGTTTAGGCGACTTTATTGAAGACCAAAATATGGTGTCACCGTCGCACTCAGCCACGTTTGAAGGGCTGCGTGAGACAACGCAATCGGTTCTGGAGAGCCTCACCGCTCGTGAAGCCAAGGTACTGCGTATGCGCTTTGGTATCGATATGAATACCGATCACACACTTGAAGAAGTTGGTAAGCAGTTTGATGTTACCCGGGAACGTATTCGTCAAATTGAAGCCAAGGCACTGCGTAAATTACGCCACCCCAGCCGCTCAGAGACACTGCGCAGCTTTATGGAAGGTGAACAGCAGTCTTAGTGCCCCAGTAAGTTAGCCTGAATGTGTGAAACATTCGGGCCACTAATGCTGGTGTATTTAATTCTGTAAAGTTATACTGCTGCTCGTTTTATGAGTAAAATTAAGCGTTTATAAAATCTGCCCCTGTAGCTCAGTTGGTTAGAGCAGCGGACTCATAATCCGTTGGTCGAAAGTTCGAGTCTTTCCGGGGGCACCATACACATAAAGGGCTAGCACCGTATTCGGTGCTAGCCCTTTTTCTTTGTTGTGGGACTTTGTGGGAGCTAGCATATCGACCATATTATTCTGATGAATGTCGTGAATTATTTTTGAGTCTACCTCCACAGGCTTGACCTAATAAAAATTGATAGGGGTTATCGCTTATTCAGATCTTCCTTAAGGAAGATCTGAATAAGTAGGGTTAGAATTAGGCTGAGCGGAAATTGTTTTCATCTGTTTCGAAATGCGCAGTAATAGTCGCTCTATTGGTGCGATTTTCGGAATAAATGAGGGCAATTTCAGCCAGCGTAAAATAATCATGACTTGTTCAGAGTTTCCTTAAGTGTCGAGTGTATTCAACCAGAACAAAAAAATGGCTGATTCATCAGATATACCTTATTCAAGTGTGTAAACACCGATCCCAATACGGTACTCCGTCAAAACGTTTTACCAGAAAATCGACAAATGCTCTGACTCGTTGGGAGAGGTGGCGTGTTTGTGGATAAATAGCATAGGCATTGAGATCTGAACACGTATACTCGCTGAGCAGTGGTACCAATGTTCCCCGCTCAATTTCCTCGAAGACAATAAATGAGGGGAAATACGCAAGCCCTAGTCCATCCACCGCTGCGCAACGCAGAAACTCGCCGCTGCTTGCTTTTAGATAAGGGCGGATTCTCGTTTTCTCCAGCCCACCTTGTGGACTATTGAACAGCCAATGTTCGCTATCGCGCGTCAAACTGTATACCAAACATTGGTGATTAGCCAAGTCATCCAAGCTTTGCGGTACGCCGTGTTTCTCAAGATAGGCTGGGCTGGCACAGAGCACGAGTTCTACGGGCGCCAAGCGACGTGCAATCAAACTAGAATCCGGCAACTTGGCAATGCGAATCGCTAGATCAAACCCTTCTTGCATTAAGTCTACAGCGCGGTCGTTGAAGTCCAGATCAAACTCAATTTGTGGGTTTTCTAATATGAACTCATTGATGGCGGGGCCCATGTGCATGTGCCCAAAGGTTGCGGGTAGCGCCACCTTAAGACTGCCTTTCAAGGTAGCGTGGGCCTGGGATGTTGCCCGTTCTGCTTCCAATACATCCTCTAAAATACGCACACACTGGTGATAATAAGCGCGGCCGGAGTCGGTTAGGTTTATCCGCCGGGTGGTGCGATGAAAAAGCTGAACGCCTAAGTGTTCCTCCAACTCTTTCAATCGTCGACTTACTGCTGATTTTGCAACCCCCGCCCGATCAGCCGCACCGCTGATGCTGCCTGTTTCCACCACCCGGATGAAAGTGTCCATATTTTCAAAGCGATTCATGACCAATCCTTTCTATTGTTCTTTTATTGAGAACAAATATTTCGAATTATCTATGTTTATTCTTTTTATCACAACATTAATACTGTATCCAGAAGCGAACGAATTTAAGAAAAACCTAAATAGAGGAAAGCTAAAAATGGAAAAAGTAAGTGACATCGTTGCACGCGTATTTCTTGGGCATATTTTCTTGCTCGCCGGTATCAGTAAAATAAGTGCATATGAAGGTACTCAGGGATATATGGATGCCATGGGTGTACCTGGAGCGCTATTACCGCTTGTTATTTCGCTTGAAGTAGCTGGTGGATTAGCAATTATTGCCGGATGGAAAACAAAGTGGGCATCAATCGCGCTGGCGGTGTTCTCAGTGGTTGCCGTGGCAATCTTCCACAGCAATTTTGCTGATCAAACTCAGATGATTATGTTCATGAAGAATATCGCCATCGCCGGAGGGTTTGTGTTGTTGGCAATCCATGGGGCTGGCGCTTACAGCCTTGACAATCGTCGTCGTACACCATAACTCGCAATGAGCCATTCATTAACACAAGCGCAGGGCCGTCTGGCTCTGCTTTTTTCGGGAGTGCTTAGGGACGCTATGAACACCTCATGATTATTTTATGCTGGCTGAAACGGCTCTCATTTATCCCGAAAATGGCACCAATAGAGCGACTATTACGGTGCATTTTGAAACAAATGAGAACAATTTCCTCTCAGCCTAATTCTAATCCTACTTGGATTCAGAGCTTCCTGAAATAAAGATTATAGGAAAAGTCGATATGAATACTTTAACCACGACCACACGTTTTGTACCCGCCTTGGCCTTAGCAGAAGGCGCGGGTGTAAGGGTACATCGCACGATTGGAACACCATTATTACGCAATTATGACCCGTTTATGATGCTGGATTATTTTAGTAGTGATAACCCGGATGATTACATCGCCGGTTTTCCTTCTCACCCGCACCGTGGCTTCAATACTTTCACCTACATGATTGATGGTTACATGGAGCACAGAGATAGCATGGACAACACCGGAAACCTGGGGCCGGGATCAGCCCAGTGGATGAAGGCAGCCAGCGGTATTATTCATTCGGAGATGCCTAAGCAGGAGGCCGGTTTGATGCGCGGTTTTCAATTGTGGATCAATCTGCCTGCAGCTAACAAGATGGATGACCCGGAGTATCAGGAGTATCCAGCGGATGCATTTCCGCAAGTGGAGAGTGAGGGTTACCGTGTCAAAGTGGTGATCGGTGAGTACGCCAATACCACTTCACCCATTGTCGATGAGATTACCAAAGTCTCTTACTTTGATATTGAGGTGAAAGGCGGTCAGCATTTTCAATATCAGTCCTTAGCTACTCACAACAGCTTTCTCTATATCTTCGAAGGCAGTGGTCAACTTAATGGTAAAAGTGCACCTGAACATACCTTAATCGCATTGGGTGATGCCGACAAAACCATAGATTTTGTTGCCGATGACAACGGTGTGCGTTTCGTCTTCGTCAGTGGACAACCGATCAACGAGTCGATTGTGCAGTACGGACCGTTTGTAATGAATTCGCGTGATGAGATTGACCAGGCGATGAGTGATTATCAGTCGAACAATTTTGTACGAAAACGCGCCTGGATAAAAGGCCGGTAAAGAACCAGGAGTTAAGTGATGAGAGACTTGTGCATAATAAATAGTTTTTGTCTCAGCAAGGCAAAAGTGGTCTAAAAAACGGAGTTTACCGGTGTAAATGCGTACTTTTAGACCACTTTTAACGCCGCTGAGGCGGAAAATATACGTTATGCAGAGGTCTCGGTGAATGAAATATTACGTATCAGAAAAGGTGAGTTTATCAGGTCGCTTGCCAGTTTTAGGCGTTGGGTGACTAAAGATGGTTTACCCGACCCCAGGGTTTAAAGCAGAACCGAGGCGTTATCATCTCTACGTTTCTTATGCTTGTCTATGGGGCGAATCGCACGTTCATTTTTCATATTTCCGTGAGACCTATGCGGCATTTTCTGATGCATATTACGGTTCGATCACCGTGCCAGTGTTATGGGATAAATAAAGGTGTTGGCTAAAATGTTTCGTACAAAGCTGTTCGTGTAACTCTTACTAAAAGGACTCACGCTGCCTGCGCGATATCCTGAGTGCTAAGTGGTGGATTGCAGGTCTGTTGGTGAGGGGGTAGGCAGAGCAATCAGCATTAAATTGGCCTCTTTAAAATCAATGACTTACAGCTCTATGAAAACTAGCCTTGATTACTTTATATATATTTATCAATATATTTGTAAGTTATAACTAGTTGAAATTTATTTTGTTTTTAAAAGTCAATGGGAATTCCCCCCAATTGCCCTAGGATACAAGTTTACATCCATTATTATTCTGCGGTATGTTTATTTGTATAAATAGGATCTTATTAGAGAGAGTCGTTATGAGTCAGTCAGGGTCTCAAGGAAATAAGAAGAAGGGAGCAAGCCTTTTTTCGTCAATAGCAAACGGTGCTAAAAAGAAGCTGAAAGGCCGAAAACATGCAAGACCTAAGAAGACTGCTCAAACCCCTCTACACTTCGAATCACTAGAACCACGAATTTTACTTTCTGCTGATTTATTACCAGAGCCGATACGCATCGATGGTGCTATTGATGTTCCTGGTGAATCAGATCAATATTCATTTACCCTCAATTCAGATGCCCGAATTGTCTTTGATTCCCTCACTTCAAATTCTAATTTAAATTGGAGTTTGGATGGACCTAGGGGTAACGAGGTAGCTAGCAAAACATTTAATAATTCAGATTACTCAGGGCAAAATAGCCCAACTCTTCATTTACCAAGTGGTGAATACACTCTAACTGTAGATGCAAATTATGACACGACAACGGAGTATAGTTTTCGTCTGATCGATCTGAACCAAAGTAACGAAATCGTACCGAATAGTTTGGTAAATGGCCAACTTAGTCCCGCTAGTGAAACCGATGCCTATCGATTTAGCGCCGTTGCTGGTGAGAGATTCTATTTTGATGTTCATGGTGGTGTGTCAAATACAACTTGGCGTTTGTTGGATCCCAATGGTCGTACTGTATTTGGTTCTACCTCAGTTGCTGATCAAGATGTCACCACGTTGACTATCGATGGTAGTTATACACTGCTAATTGAGGGCGCTCCATCAGCTACCGGTACCCGAGACTACCGTTTCAATGTACAAAAAGTGACGGATGAATCCAGTTCACTGGTACTGGGTCAATCTCACGGTACCGAGGTGAGCTGGGATGCTGGCTACCTTAACAATGGTGTGGTGCTATCCAGCATGCACCATGCTGAGGTGGCTGCCAGCCCCTCTGTTGATCTCACGGACTCGTTAACCTTAGAAGCCTGGGTCAAGGTAGACCGTTTTAGCGCCTCATCCACTCCTTTGTTTTACAAGGGCGATGGCGATAGCTACCATAATCGCACCTATTCTCTATGGCTGAACGCCAACGGTTCGGTCCACCTCTCAACCGGGGATGGCAGCAATCAGGGCGTAACGACCACCACCGGGCTGGTTAATCTTCGTGAATGGCACCATATTGCAGGTGTGATTGATCGTACCGCAGAGCAGATGCGTATCTATGTCGATGGCATCGAACAGGCCAGTGTTAGCATTCGCAGTACCTTGGCGACATCAAGTACCTCGCCTCTGCATTTGGGCTATTCGCCAGAAAGTACGAGTCATGGCTATTTTGAAGGCATCATTGATGAAGTCCGGGTGTGGCATGTTGCCCGTACCGAGAGCGAGATTCAAGCGGCCAAAGAGAGCGAACTGAGTGGCAGCGAAACAGGACTGGTGCTCTACCTCAATGCCAATGAAGGC
>JAFLJP010000053.1 GCA_022712945.1 Gammaproteobacteria bacterium
GATTAGAATGCAGGTTTTGGTGACAGGTGGTGCGGGATTTATCGGTTCAAACCTTATCGATGATTTGCTGGGGAAAGGGGTCTCTATTCGTGTTTTGGATGATTTTTCGACGGGAAAATATAGCAATCTACCGATAAAGAATTCTCAGCTGGAAGTGGTTGAAGGGAGTGTGGCTGATGCGGCGCTGGTTGATCAGTGTGCCGAAGGTGTTGATGCGATTGTGCATCTTGCTGCCGTTGCCTCGGTTCAAGCATCCGTTGATGAGCCAGTAGAGACTCATAAAACCAACTTTGATGGTACGCTCAATGTGCTGGAGGCGGCACGGAAGAACCGAGTCGAACGGGTGATATACGCCTCGTCGGCAGCCATTTACGGCGATACAGAAGTACTCCCAGTGGTTGAGTCCACACCCAAAAAGCCGATGACCCCCTATGCAGCTGACAAATTGGCTGGTGAATACTATCTCGATTTTTACCACCGCCAGTTTGGTTTGAAATATTGCGCCTTTCGCTTCTTTAATATCTATGGGCCACGGCAGGACCCTAATTCTCCCTATTCCGGAGTTATCAGCATCTTCACCAGCCGCATTTCTCAGAATAAACCAATAACCATTTATGGTGATGGTGAGCAGACACGGGACTTTGTCTTTGTTAAAGATCTAGTCAAAATATTAACCGCTGCAATCGATAAGCCCGATTTATCAGCGCATGTGATTAATGTCGGTTCGGGCAGGTCAATTTCATTAAATGAGATGATCTTGGCTATTGAATCGGCGGCAGGGAAATCGGTAGAAAAAAGCTTCTCTAAAGCAAGAGCAGGTGATATTCGACACTCCCTATCTTCACCGGAAGAGTTGAAGAAGCTGGTCGGTATTTTGCCTGATACGCCTCTGAGTGAAGGAATAACGTCATTGATTGATGTTTAATAAATAATGCGTACATTTCCTACAGACACCTGTTGAAGTGAACAATGTCAGTGTTTTTGATTAATTTTTTATTCATCACTTAAATGTGATTTAAGTTAGAAGGTTGAGTATTCCGGTATGGTTAGAATATTTAAACATTATGTTCCAACATCTCTGTTGTTGCTGGGAGTGCTTGAGTCACTCTTGTTGATATCAGCTCTTTTTTTGGCAGACGCCTTGCTTGGGCTTTTATCACAAGGTGCCGGTAGTACGGTAATTCACTTAACGAGTCCCACCTTTTCGAATGCCAGCCTGTTACTTCTGGTGGTGTTTAGCTCTTTAATGGCTATGGGCCTGTATCGACGCAGGTTGAGTTGCAAAACAGGCGATTGGTTTTTGCGTATTACACTCGCTTTATTGATTGGTGGTTTGCTGATATACGGTATTTTCTCTCTCGTACTGAGCGTCGAGTTGAGTTGGGATGTTGTGTGGACGGCAATTCTTATCTCCTTTGTCGGCATAGCCTTCTTTCGTTTTGTTTTTTTCAAAGTGGCAGATCAAAAATATTTGAATAGACGAATTCTGGTTTTAGGGACGGGTGATGCCGCACTGGAGGTGGCAAAGCTACGTCGCAAATCAGATTGTCGTGGCTGTACCATTGTCGGTTTTGTCAATGTGAGTGATGAGGAAGAGCTGATTGAACGTGAAAAAATCCTGGAGAAAAAGGGCTCACTTTTTGAATTGGTAGAAGCTAATTTTATAGATGAACTGGTTGTAGCTATCATTGATCGACGCAAAACGCTACCCGTCGATGAGTTGCTGGAGTGTAAAATGCGGGGGACCCGGGTCATTGATCTGCCGACCTTTTTCGAACGTCAACTGGGGGTGTTGCGCCTGGATGTTATCAGTCCCGGCTGGATGATTTTTTCTGATGGGTTTAAATCAGGGCTACTGAGAGATGCAATCAAACGCAGTGTTGATTTAGGTGTCAGTCTGGCCATGCTGGTGGTGGTGTGGCCGATTATGTTGTTAACTGCCATGGCGATATTTATTGAATCGAAAGGGCGTGGTACGGTTTTTTATAAACAGTTTCGGGTAGGTGAGATGGGAGTGCCCTTCGAAGTGATTAAGTTCCGTAGTATGCGGATGGATGCCGAGAAAAATGGTGCGCAATGGGCCAGTGAAAATGACGATCGAATCACGGCGGTGGGGACGTTTATCCGTAAAACTCGCATTGATGAACTTCCTCAGTTGATCAATGTGTTGCGTGGTGATATGAGTTTTGTAGGGCCACGTCCGGAACGTCCTGAGTTTGTGACGCAGCTGGCGGAAAGTATTCCCTATTTTAATGACCGTCACATGGTTAAGCCGGGTATTACTGGCTGGGCACAGATTGGTTATCCTTACGGGGCATCGGAAGAGGACTCCAAACAGAAGTTGCAATATGACCTCTATTACGTGAAAAATTATAGTCTGTTTCTGGATCTGTCGATTATTTTTCAAACGGCTGAGGTCATTTTGTGGGGCAAAGGTGCACGCTAGTTAGCTTGCTGATATGAACACTATTGGCTTCGAGTTTATAGCTGGTTTGTCGGGTGGCGTGTCAACGATAGAGCGGATTACACGCTCGTGTTGATGTCTGACTACACAGTAGCGTTTTGTTACGCCCTATTCAATTGAGGATTTCAGAATAATGGCCGAGCTGTTATACCTCATTTCTAGTGTCGTTTTTTTTGCCTTTGCGTTGGCGGCACTGTTTTTTGTTCGTTATCATCCAGTAAAAACCAGCTTCATCTCTGCGCTTTTGATGACCTCATTGTGGGCCGGTATCTCTGCTTTTGGCCCAACGCTTTTATGGCACTATCTCGAACTTACTCGAGATCTGTCATGGCTTTGGTTGCTCATTCATCTCTTGAATCCCACCTTGAAGTGGTCGTACTTTGAGCCCACTTTTCGTCGAGGAGTGCTGTTTTTCAGCGTGCTTTTTTTAGCTCTGTTGGCGGTGGATATCTATTTCTCTTTATACTTGACCAACACCAGTCGCTCGACACTGTTTTCTCTCTGGTCTTATGAGTACCTGCTGCTCTCTATTGCAGGGTTGATTCTGGTTGAGCAGTTACTGCGCAATGCAGATGCCGAGTTGCTGTGGGCGATTAAACTGCTGTCGATTGTGATTGCTGTGCAGTTTGTATATGACATGGTGCTCTACTCCTCATCACTGTTAAGAGTTGACCTTAACCCGCATTTATGGCGTGCACGCCCCATCTTTATCCTTCTATTAATCCCGTTGATGTGGATCTCAATGCAGCGGATTACCAATCGAAAGAGCAAGGTGGTTATTTCTCACCATATTGCATTTCACGGTATTAGTCTGATTGGCGTTGGCGGTTACCTGCTACTGATGTCTGCCATCGGTTACTACATCCAGTTATCAAACCGAGAGTGGGGGCCGTTTGTTCAGATCATATTTCTCTGTATTGCGCTGCTAGTTTTAGTGGTTTTAGTTTTTTCAGGGCAGGTGAGAGCAAAAATTAAGGTCTACATCAGCAAACACTTTTTTGATTATAAATATGATTATAGAGATGAGTGGTTACGTTTCTCAAACTCTTTCTCTGTATTGAAAAGTGACACCTCTCTTGAGGAACGAATCATCCTCTCAATCGCTAATATTATTGACAGCACTGGCGGCTCGATTTGGATGAAGGATGGGGAGGAATACACCAATAACGTATGCTTGAACCATGCGCTACTACCCAAGCTCAGTGATCGGAATGAAGGTAATTTGGTTGCCTTTTTGGAGGAGAGTGGCTGGGTTGTTGATGTGCGTGAATATCAGCAAAACTCTGAGCGATACGAGTGGTTAATGTTGCCCGAATGGTTGCAGCATGAAGCCAGTATCAGATTATTGGTTCCGATCGTTCACCAAGGGAAGCCGTTGGCTATTTTGGGGTTGAACCAGCCCCGGGCCGACAGGGAATTTAACTGGGAGGATCGCGATTTGCTGAAGACGGTCGCCCAGCAGTCAGCCGGGTATTTAACATTGATGAACCTATCCCAGGAGCTGCATGATGCGAAGCAGTTTGAGGCATTTAACCGTTTGTCAGCCTATGTTGTTCATGATCTGAAAAATGTTGTTTCACAGCTTTCACTGGTGGTGAAAAATGCGGAAAAGCACAAAAATAATCCTGAATTTATAGAGTCGGCACTACTGACTGTTGATAATGCCGCAAAAAAAATGAACCGTATGCTTCAGCAATTAAGAAAAGATCGAAGCATGATAGACTCTACCAGCAATGACTATGTCGACTTGGCCGCCTGCCTGGCCGTTGTCTGTGAGGCAAGACAGGAGAGCAAACCATCTCTTGTGTTGATTAATGAGAGTAATGAAACGCCGTATATCCTTGCGGATGGAGAGCGCCTAGAGGTTGTTCTTGGTCATCTGGCGCAAAATGCCCAAGAGGCCACGCCTGAGTCTGGGCGGGTTGAGCTAATGCTTCAGGTTGATGAGCACAATCAGGCTGTTATCCGGGTTCGTGATAGTGGCTGTGGCATGACGAAGGCGTTTATCCAAAACCGTCTATTCAAACCCTTTGATACAACAAAAGGGAATGCCGGCATGGGAATCGGGGTGTATGAGGCGAGAGAATATATTCAAAATATAGGCGGCAGATTAACCGTGACCAGTACGGTGGGGCAGGGAACGATTTTTAGTTTCAGTGTTCCGGTTGTAAAAAACAAGTCGCTATAGAGATGATGTGAAAATCAGGTAGGGCACGAATGGATATGAAAATTGGGTAGTCAGATGAAAAAACCACAAAAGCTACTTGTGATCGAAGATGATCCCGGAATGCAGAGTCAGCTCAAATGGGGGTTTGATGAGTATGAGGTCATCATTTCCGGCAGCCGCACCGAAGGTGTTGTCGCCTTAAGGCGGCATGAGCCATTTGTGGTGCTACTGGATTTGGGGCTTCCACCTGATGCAGAAAATGCGACAGAGGGTTTGGCGGCGTTGGAAGAGATCATGTCGCTCTCTCCACACACCAAGGTGATCGTGGTGACCGGTAACGATGACCGGGCCAATGCGGTTAAAGCGATATCCATGGGGGCATTTGATTTTTATCAAAAGCCGATTGAACTTGATATTTTGAGCTTGATTGTGAGCCGAGCATTTCATGTTCATGCTCTGGAGAGAGAGAACCGGCTTTTAAGTAACATGGCCAGAAGTGCGTTGTCGGGTATTGTATCGTCCAGCCCGGAGATGCAGAAAGTCTGCAAAGTGACTGAAAAGGTGGCACCAACCAATGCAACTATATTGATTTTGGGCGAGAGTGGAACGGGTAAGGAGCTGATTGCCAAGGCGTTGCACGACTTGAGTCCACGTGTAAACAAGCGCTTTGTGGCAATTAATTGTGCAGCAATTCCAGAAAACCTGCTTGAAAGTGAACTGTTTGGTTATGAAAAAGGTGCGTTTACCGGTGCAGCAAAGCAGACCATTGGCCGGATTGAATATGCGAATGGTGGTACGCTTTTTTTGGATGAAATCGGCGATATGCCGCCACTGCTGCAAACCAAAATGTTGCGTTTTTTACAAGAGCGGGTAGTCGAACGAATTGGTGGCAGAGGGGAAATTCCGGTCGATGTCAGAGTGGTGTGTGCAACCCATCAAAATATTGAAGAGCTGATCTCATCGGGGGCGTTCAGAGAAGACCTCTATTACCGTATTTCAGAGATTACCGTAAAGATCCCGGCTTTAAGGGAGAGGGCTGGTGATGCAGTGTTACTGGCGCGTCACTTTTTAATTAAATATACCAGTGAGATGGGGAGTGCAGTGAAAGGTTTTACCACAGATGCCGTGCATAGTATCGAGCATCACTCGTGGAAGGGAAATGTCCGTGAGTTGGAGAACCGTGTAAAGCGGGCGGTGATTATGGCAGATGGCCCTTCGATTACCCTTGATGACCTCGAATTGTCGGCATCAGAAGCCCCTCCAGCTCTATTGAGTCTGCGCCAGGTTCGTGAAAAGGCAGAGCTCGGTGCATTAATTCAGGCGATGGCGATGTGTGATGGTAATATTTCACAAGCGGCAGAGATGTTGGGCGTAAGTCGTCCAACACTGTACGATTTGTTGGATAAATACCAGGTCAGAGATAGCTCGTGACCTCTCCGTAGTGCGTGCAGGCACGCCTCACTAATTTTGCAATAAACTTAAAAATATCGCGCAGTCGCCTGTTTAGCGGCTGTTTTTTGTTTTGCTACGACGCCAAGAGCTTGTTAACATGCGCCCCTCTATCCGGAGGAGTGGATGGGTGTGATGGATATGCCTATTTGTCGGTAGGTGCGACTGGACGTTTAACTGTGCTATGAAGTGTGAAGCTGAAATTCAATGGAAGGGTGCCGTTTCAGTCCTGTTGCTGAGCTTTGGGCTAATATTCTATTCGTACTGGGATACTTTCGCACACTTGTTTTCCCAGTGGAATAACGTTGATAACGGTGAATATGCTCACGGCTGGTTGATTGTTGCCGTTGTGGTCTATCTGATTTGGGATAAACGGCTGGTTTTAGCCAAGATGCAACCCAGGCTGGACTTTAGACCTGTGGTTCTCCTTCCCATTATTGGTTTCCTCTGGTTGATTGGTGCGCTGATCGACACCAATTTACTGCAAATCATCAGTGTTATCCTGATCTTGATGCTGAGCGTCTGGTTTGCTCTCGGTTACCGTGTTGCGAAGGTGTTGCTCTTTGCAATGCTGTTTATCTTTTTTGCAACACCGGTTTGGCTGCCGTTACAGACAATATTTCAGACTTTTACTGTCCACGCTGTCTATCAAATGCTTGTGGTGATGGATATTCCAGTGATCAGGGATGGCTATCTATTGACTATTCCGGAGGGCAGTTTTGCGGTGCTTGAGGCTTGTAGCGGATTGCGTTACTTCCTGGTTGCCTTCGCCCTCTCAACACTATTTTCCTATCTCAACTTCTATCGCTTCAAGATCAGGTTGTTGTATGTCCTGCTGTTTTTAGTTGCGTCACTGTTGGCTAACTGGCTACGGGTGTTTGTGGTTATTTATGCCGGGCACCTGACACAAATGGAGCATCCCTATATTCATGATCATGCCAATCTGGGTTGGTATATTTTTTTGGTGATGATAGTTGGCTTATACTGGTTCGGTTACAAATATCTCCCGAAATGGGATATGCCGCCTCCCAAAAAAGAGAAGAGATCAGAGGTGAGTAATGGTCAGCTTATGGTAACACCGGTGAAAGGTGCTGCTGTGCTGCTGGTCTTGGCATTATTGGTTGCACCGCCTGGGTTATCCGCTTATTTGAGTGGAAGTGTCCAAATGCTGCCAAAAAATGTTGGTATGCCGGATATTGGCGAGTGGGCCCTCCTGCCTGCGTCACAAGATGGGTTGCTACTCCCAGATTATAAACAGGCTGACCTGACCATCGGTGCTGCTTACCAAGGTCAGCTTGAAATGGTGCAGGCAGCTGTGTCGTTTTACTCATCTTCCCAGCGTGGCGTGAGTCTCATTGATCACGCCAATCAAATTGTCGATGGGGTGCAGTGGTCGTTGCTGGCATCGGAAAAAAGTCAGCAGGTGCAAGGTGGTCAGATCAAAGAGGTTATTGTTCGGCCTCTCATGGGGCCGGAACGGGTGGTGTGGTACTGGTATCGGGTGGGTGGCCGGGATGCAACGGACAAGTACGAAGCTAAAATGTTTGAGGTGTTTGGGGTGTTAGCAGGACGCCCTGACGGGGCGCTAATTATGATTTCTGCGGGTTACAATATTAATCCTGATGAGGCTAGAGCGGTTTTGCACTCTTTCTACGGGGCAGCGCGACCGGGTTTGAATAGTTTTGTGGATAATCTTGCTGGTGGGTAGCCACTTAAGGAAGCTCTGAACAAGTCATGATTATTTTATGCTAGCTGAAATCGCCCTCATCCGTTCCGAAAATTGCACCAATAGAGAAACTATTGCGGCGCATTTCGAAACAAATGAGAACAATTTCCGCTCAGCTTAATTTTAACCAGACTTATTCAGAGTTTCCTTAATGACAGATGGGCAAAGAGGTGTAGGGATCATGATGGATTATTGCTTCAAAGAGAGAAATAGTTGCCGGTCAATGGTCAGGGTTGCCATTGTTGTTTTTGGTCTGATGCTCGTTGCATCGTGCTCGCAGGAGCCGGCTGATAGCAAAGGTTTTGTTGAGCAAGCGCAAAACTACTATCAAAATGGAGAGATAAAATCTGCCATCGTTGCCTATAAAAATGCCCTCATCGCCTCGCCTGATGATGCGGCCATTAGAACTGATTTGGGTGAAATATATGTTGCACTGGGCGATGGCGTGGGTGCTGAAAAGGAGCTGGGTAAGGCGTTACGCCTGAAGCCAAATGATTCGGAAACATTGATTAATCTGGGTAAGGCGCTGTTATTGCAAGGGAAATACCGCGATGTTCTTTTGGATGTTGCCTCTGTCGATACGATGAGTGATCAATCACAAGCTGAATTGTTGGTGATTCGGGCAAAAGCACACTTTGCGCTAAGAGAGCGTGATAAAGGGACGGCACTGGTTGATAGTGCGCTGCAAAAAAATCCTGACTCTGTACTTGCTCATGTTTTAAAGGCAAAAGAGAGGTTGTTGTCAGGTGATGAAGCATCAGCCAATACCCATCTTGATCAAGCCATGCGGTTGGATGGTAAAGAGCCAGAAGCGTTATTGCTCATGGGTGACCTTGCTATGAAAAGGGGTGGATTTTCTGCAGCAAAGCCACTTTATCAGCGGGTAATTGACAATAGCTTTAAAGGTATTATGACGCGGTATACCTATCAAGCCAGTAGTAGCTTGGTACGAGCCAATCTAGCAGAAAAAAATTACAACGGCGCACTTAAATATGTCGAACAATTGCTTACCTTTAATGAGCGTGATCCAAATGCCCTCTACCTTCGCAGTATGATTGCCTATGAAACGAAGGAGTATGAGGCAGCAGAAGACTACCTG
Organism: Gammaproteobacteria bacterium; assembly: GCA_022712945.1. Classification (GTDB taxonomy): domain Bacteria; phylum Pseudomonadota; class Gammaproteobacteria; order RBG-16-57-12; family RBG-16-57-12; genus JAFLJP01. The sequence goes on from JAFLJP010000053.1 coordinate 8,906, forward strand.
GAACGCTTGTTGTCAATATCCCCAGGGCATAAACCCTCATTGTTGCTTATGGGAGCGGTTAAGTATGTGCTGGGTAGTTTTGAACAGGCTAATAAATACTTAAGCCAATATATAGCGGTCGACCCCGATGATCTGTTCCCCCGTAAACTGCTGGGTGCCACCCGACTGATGCTGGAACAGCCAGAAGAGGCGTACGATATTTTAAGTAAGGGGTTGGCAGATAATGCGGATGATCAGCAGCTGATTACCTTAATTGGTGCAGCGGCAATCCGGAGTGGTAATTACCAGTTGGGAAAAGAGTACATAGATAAAGTGTTGCCCTCTTCTCCTGCAAACAGTTCGCTGCGTTCAGAACTGGCGATGGCGTACCTCTCCGGCGGCAATGCGGATGATGTTATTGATCTGTTAATCGACAGTGAAAACAGTGGTTTAAAGGAGCAGATGGCACTTGTGGCAGCTTACCTGCAAAAGAAAGATTACCCTAGGGTGCTCGACTTGGCCCGCCAAGTAACCCGGGATTACCCAGGCAAACCCAATGGTTATATTGCGATGTCAAAAGTTTATATGATCAAGGGTGATTTTGACGCGGCTAGAAACGAGTTGCAGCAAGCGTTAAAGGACAATGAATCCTCTATTTGGCTGTTGTCATCCATCGCCGAATTGGAGTACCGGGATGGGCAGCCTGAGGTGGCGCGGGATTATTTTGAGAAAGCTTATTCGTTAGATCAAAAAAATGAACGCATTGCCATTGGTCTTGCTCAAATTTATATGCAGCTTGATCAGGAGCGTGATGCGATAGAGCTGATGGAGGCATTGATACGTCTCGATGACAAAGCGGTGATGCCCCGAATGTTGATGGCCAGGCACTATCTGCGAAATGGGGATATTGATGCGGCAGAAAAGTATTTGAACCAGGTGTTGGAGAAGGCTGAGGATGCAACCTCAGCAAAGATGTTGATCGGCCAGTTATATATGCAGTCGAATCGATTTAATGATGCAGCAGGGGTGTTAAATCAGCTGGTAAGAGAGGATCGATCGGTAGCGTCACTCCACATGCATGCACAAGTGCACCTTCAGTTAGGTAATGATGCTATCGCTCTTGATTCACTTAAACGAGCTAACAAGCTTGACCCGGATAATGGACAGATTATCGTTATGCTGGCGACAGCTGAAGCCCGGTCGGGTGATTTTCGCATTGCACATAAATATGCTGATCAGCTGATAAAAAACCACCCCGATAAGCCGATTGGCTATGCCTTAAAAGGTGACTTTTATGCTTCGAAAAGTGAATTTGAAAAGGCTCTGGCAACCTATGAAAATGCGGAAAAGTTTGGTTTGAGCCGGGCTTTGAGTATTAGGCTGTACCAGATGAAATCAAAATTAAACCGACGTAATGCGGTTGCATCACTCGAGCAATGGGTTGGGAAGAATCCGGGTGACCTCAATGCTAAAACAATGATTGCAACAGACTATCTGGGTCAGGGGGAACATCAAAAGGCGCTGAATTTGTATAATCAGATTCTGGTGGTGGATCCGGGTAACTACCTCATTCACAATAATGTCGCTTGGATACACTATGAAATGGGCGATGTTGTCGCTGGAAAGGTCGCGGCAGCCAAGGCATATGAGCTGAAAAAAGATGATGCTAATGTTTTGGACACCTATGGCTGGTTGCTATTCAAGGCAGGTGATGAAGTGAAGGCGGAGGAGATGTTGTCACGCGCCTATACGCTTATGCCTGATAGTGCGGATATTCAATATCACTACGCTACGGTACTCGCAAAGCTCAATAAGCCAAGCAAAGCGAAAGATCTTTTGCTCAAAGCACTGGATGGAGAGAATCGATTTTCGGGTCGTGGTGAGGCGGAGCGTCTTCTAAAGAGATTGGATTGACGTGATTGTGGTTTGCATGGTGGTCCTGTGCGGTGGTAAGTACTTTGGATCAGCTCCTGACGGAGCGGTTTGGTATCTTAAAATTTGTAGAGTGTTATAAGTTATGAATAAATGGAATATGTTGCATGTTGCTATTGGCGTGGGTTTGATTGGTTTTTTGCTAGCTGGCTGCAACGCCACGAGTCAATATGGCACCACAATGGCAAAACACCTCTCCCATCAAGAGCAGAGCGATGAGATCAGTACAATATCTGTGCCGGAAGAGGGTATGGCTCTGCTTGAAAGTTCCATTGATGAAGCCAGCGACTCGAAGTACCGGGTTCAGGTGGGTGATTCACTGAATATATTTGTTTGGCGAAATCAGGAGCTATCAGTAACCGTGCCCGTACGCCCGGATGGTTATATCTCGATCCCACTGGTGGATGACTTGCTGGTTGTTGGTGTGACTACGACGGAAATTGCTCGCCAAATTGAGAGGCTGTTACAGTCGTTTATTAAGTTTCCTAAAGTCACGGTTATGGTGATGAATTTTGGGTCGACATATTCACAGCAGGTTAGGGTGATTGGTCAAGCGGCACAGCCAAGAGCGCTGCCCTACAAAAAAGATATGACACTACTGGATGTGCTGATTGAAGTGGGCGGGCTCACGGAGTTTGCTGCAGGTAATCGTGCGGTGTTGATTCGAGATGATAGCGGGCGGCAGCAGAAGCTGGATTTGCAGCTTGAAGATTTAATTGAAAAAGGTGATGTTAGCAAAAATATGATTTTGAAGGCGGGTGATATTGTTATTATTCCAGAATCATATTTTTAATTAAAGCCCCTTTGCGCGGGAAGCTGTTTTCCTGCGACGGGTTCAGCAAGAGAGCCCTGAATAAGTCATGATTCTTTTATGTAGGTTGAAATAAACCAAACTTACTTCAGAGCTTCTGTAAGAAATATAGTATTGATTGTTGTCGTAAATAAATAGTAAATGAGATCACGATAGTTTGGTTGTTAGTGGCAGGTATGCTCTTAATGGTATTTTTTCTGAGAGTTGAATGTTATGGCACACCAAATAGTGAAGGATCTCTGTAATTAATGGGTCACTTTAATAAATGAATGAACAGTTAAAGCAAGTGTTATCAATAAGCTATCTTTTTTGGCGGAAAAGGTGGTTGGTATTATGGAGTGTATTTGCCATCTGCATAGTCGGTTGGCCTGCAGTACACTTTTTGCCGAACATCTATGAGTCAAAAGTAAAAATTTATCTGGATACACAATCAATTCTCGGGCCCCTGCTTGAGGGGCTAGCTGTGGATGGCCAGGATAGTGAGGAAAAACTTGATCTGGCGCGTAGAACTCTGCTTAGTCGAACGAATCTTGAGACGGTGGCACGGGCCGTTGATCTTGACCTTCAGGCTAAAACCCCCCAAGAGTTCGAGCAGGTTATTGTGCGTCTTAGGGGGAAAATAGAAATCAAGGGTAGTGAGCGGGAAAATATATATCAAATTTCCTATACCGATAAAAACCCCCGTTTGGCCAAACGTGTTGTGGAAGCTCTGCTTGAAACCTTTATGAACTCGATGTTGAAGACCAGTCGAGGGGATACTGAGTTGGCCCACAAGTTTCTTGAGACACAGATCGGGGTTTATGAAAAGAAACTGATTGAGGCTGAAGATGCTCTGAAGGTGTTTAAGCGGGCAAATATTGGTCTGATGCCAACTGAGGCGGGCGGGTATTTTCGACAGTTAGAGGTTGCTGAAAGTAATTTGAGCAACGCTCGGCTGGATCTTCGGGAGGCAAGTAGGCGACGTGATGACCTGAAAAATCAGCTGGAACAGGAGAAATTGCTGATTGAATCGCGAAGTCGATCGGCTCCTTCCTCGGTTGAGGAAAGTCCCCGTGAACAGCGGCTGAATACGATGCAGATGCGACTGGATGAATTAACATTTAATTACACCGATTCACACCCCGATATTCTGGTTTTGCGGGAAAATATTGCACAACTAGAGTCCCAGTTGGCCGCCAGTAAAGAGGCCGATGCAGAGAAGTCTATTGAAGTAGGACTTTATGCGACAGATCCGGTTTATCAAGAATTGAGGGTTGACCTTAGTCGTATCGAGGCCGAAGTTTCCGGCTTGAGAGTGCGGGTTGCGGAGTATGCTAATCAGGTTGGGAAATTTAAAGGCCATATCGATACCATTCCGATGGTTGAGGCAGAGCTGGCGAAGTTGAATCGAGACTACGATGTCAATAAAAACAACTATGAAGCTCTGGTTTCACGCCGCGAAGCGGCGATGATCTCACGTGAGGCTGAGTTGAGTACGGACCTGATACACGTGCGTGTCATTGATCCACCACGTGAACCGGTAATACCAATAGGACCAAATCGCCCAATATTAATAACGGCGGTGATGTTTGGTGGATTGATCTTTATTTGTGGAATAATTTTTCTTGAGGCTCAATTAAGGCCCCGATTTCATTCGATTCAATCATTAAGGACGATAACTGGTCTTCCTGTACTGGGTGGTGTTTTGCTGTTTAAGACACCTGCAGAGTTAAGGGTTAGAAAAGTCAGAATGCGAATGTTTTTCACATTGGTTGGGCTGTTTACATTGATCTACCTAATAACTCTTGCGTTTGGAACAGGTCTGTTTTCGTCTGTTATGACTTCCCTGAATATTTTGTCGTACCGGGGTGGCATGGGTGATTTTGTATGAATGAGAATAAATTAAATCAACAAAGTAACGCTGTTGAGTCTACTCAAATGCCAGGTGAGCACGAAAGGATGAAGTTCAAACAGGAGAGAAATCGCTCAAGGCCGGCATATAAGCCATTAAACTTCTCTTCGATGGAGCATTCAGGGTTTATTACCCCTGACATGCCGCGATGTCAGCTATCCGAAGAGTTTCGGAAAATCAAACGCCCACTAATAAAAAATGCGTTTGGTAGCAGTTCGTCGCTCGTTGAACGAGGCAATTTGATCATGGTGACAAGTGCCGTGGCAGGGGAAGGGAAAACATACACTGCGATCAACTTGGCATTGAGTATGGCGCTTGAAATGGACCACACGGTTTTGCTGGTGGATGCAGACGTCTTGAGACCCACTATTTTTAAAAAATTGGGTATTAATGATGACCCCGGCCTGGCTGACTACTTGAAGGTGTCATCACTTTCTGTGGCGGATGTGATGTACCGAACCAACATTGATGACTTTGTTTTAATGCCGGCAGGCATGTACTCCGCGCAAAGTGTTGAGCTGCTGGCCAGTGCTAGAATGACTCAATTAGTTAATGAGCTGGCAGAGCGTTACTCCGATCGTCTCATTATTTTTGATGCTCCACCCTTACTATTGTCCAACGAAGCCAAGATTTTGGCTGACATGGTGGGTCAGATTGTTATGGTTGTTGAGGCTGCGACAACCTCTCAGTCACAAGTGTTGGAAGCGTTGGATGATCTTCGGGATAAAAGTGTCTGTATGGTTCTGAATAAGTGCTCTTTCATTGACTCATCGGCTAGCTACTACAAACACTATAGCGCCGAGTAGCCGGACTGATTGAGGTGTTTATGAGTGCATTGGCTAAGCGAGTAGCCGTAGGGATATTTTATGTTGTAGGCCTTGTGCTGGTGCCGGTTAATGTTGTTGCTGCCGATTTAAAAGTTTTCCCTACCGTACTGTTGGCGGAAAAATATTCAAACAACCTCTTTCTGTCTGCCCAACCAACGGTATCTGACCGGGTTACGGTGATAAATCCAGCAGTATTGATTGCGTTCCAGACGGCTGATACTCAGCTTGGTGTGGATTACGGCATCAACAAGCAGATTGTGAAGAATAGTTCACAGTTAGACAGAACGTATCAGACGCTTGATGTCAATTTTTCAGCATATCAACAGGACAACCTATCTTTTGCCAGCAGTGCCAGCATTCGGGAGCAGCCTATTTCGTACGGTAACTTTACCACCTCAAGGATTGTGGTGAGTAACGATTTTGAGGAGGTGAAGAGCGGGTTTGTCAACCCCTCTTTGTCACTGTCCGGTCGAAACTATAGAGCGAAGGCTGATTATACCTTTGGCCTGTCACGCTACGAAACTCAGACTACCTCCAGCAGTAATCTGCATAGCGTTGCATTGGAGGTTGACTCGGGGCGTCATCGTGGCCCGATTATGGTGTCGGCAAAATGGAATGAGACAAATGTTGATTATGTCAATGTCAAGAACGGCTCCAGCTCTTTTTTGGATGTCTACTTGCAAATGGCCTATCAATATAATTCGAAATGGCAGTTTAATTATGGTCGAGGAAAAGAACAAAACGTGGATGAGCGGTTATCTACCCGATCAGAGGGGTACTACTGGAAGACAGGTCTTTCATACCGACCTAAAAGCTATATGTCACTAAACTTATCCAGTGGCGAGCATTATTATGGTCGTAGCTACGCGGGTGCTCTATCTTACGATCGTTCCCGTATTACCATTGAAGCAGGATATGAAGAAGAGACAACCTCAGATGCCAGAAGGGTATTTGCTCCCGAAGGGGGCAGAACCACTGAGCCGGATTTTTCTTCTTATCTGAGGGTGAGAAATGACGTTTTTTTAACAAAAACGCTGACCTCTAGCGTTGAGTATCAACAACAGAGATTACGTTTACAGTATTCGAATTCGGGTGTTCATCGTTCCTCTCAAGGCAGAAACTTGTTTCAACGTACGTATATTCACCGGTTTATGGCAACATACCAGATGAAAAGGGAAGACGCATTGACGGTGAGGTATGACTATATTCGGATTTGGTCAGACCCGAATGAGAGTGTATCGGCAGAGGATACCGTATCGGTGAACTACCTGCGACAACTGAATCGAAAATTGAGTTTGTCTCTGGACCTCTCCAGCCGGGTTAGATCAGCCTCTGGTGATCGGCTAGGGCATAGAGAGAAGCAAATTCTTGCTACCGTTGAGATGAGTTTTTAGAGATGAAATCACCTGTTGATACAAAAATAGCTAATGCGATGACTATCGATGTTGAGGATTACTTCCAGGTCTCAGCCTTTGCAAAGAGCATTGATTACGCGCAGTGGGATGGTTATGAGTCCCGTGTGGTTAAAAATACGCACACTATTTTGAGAGCGATGTCAGAAACGCAACGTCTGGGTACATTCTTTGTATTGGGCTGGGTTGCTGAGAGGGAGCCACAGCTAGTAAAAGATATCCTCAGTGAAGGGCATGAGGTGGCGTGCCACGGTTACAGCCACCAGTTGATCTACAACCAGACGCCTGAGGTTTTTTATGAAGAGACCAAAAGGGCAAAAGAGATTCTGGAAGATCTTATCCAAAAGCCGGTAGAGGGGTATAGAGCCGCCAGCTATTCGATCACCAAACGTTCGATGTGGGCGATGGATATTCTGGGTGATCTTGGCTTTACCTACGACTCCAGTATTTTTCCGGTCTACCATGACCGCTATGGGGTGCCCGATGCGCCCAAACACCCCTATCGGCATACCCTAAGTAATGGCTCCTCAATTGTTGAATTTCCCATCTCGACAAAAAAACTGCTGGGTTACCAGCTGCCTGTGGCAGGCGGAGGGTACTTCCGCGTCTACCCCTATCGGTTCTCAAGGCAGATGCTGGGAAGTATTAACAGAAGTGAAAGCAAGCCTTTTGTCTTTTACCTTCATCCATGGGAGGTCGATCCGGGCCAGCCTCGTATCGATGCCGGACTGCTTTCGCGAACCCGGCACTATATGAATTTAAGTCGCTGTGAAGCAAGATTCAGGTCGTTGCTGCAAGACTTTGAGTTTACAACCATGGCGAAGGTGCTTGCCGGTCTGGGCTTTTCGAGTGTAGGGAAATCAGCTGAATGAATCACAATAGCGAAACAGGTTTGTCGGCGGTGGCGCGGGAGATGCCGGATCGGGTGCAACAGCGAATGGTGGCCCAGGTTGAGATGTTGGAAGGTGCTGATTTCAGCGCTTGGGATGGCTATGTGTCACAGTCAGATGAGTGTAGTCTGTACCATAGCAGTGCGACACCAAAGATGATCAAACGTCTGTTTGGTCACCCCTACTACTGCTTTCTTGCAAGGGACAGTGCAGGTCAAGTTGTTGGTGTGCTGCCACTGGTCCATATCAAGAGTGCCCTGTTCGGAAACTATATGGTCTCCCTTCCCTACTTTAATTATGGAGGGGCTGTGGCTGTTGATAAGGGTGTGGAGCAGTCGCTTATGGAGAGCGCCATAGAGCAGGGAAAGTCTCTCAATGTCAGCCATATTGAGTTCAGGGATGTACAAGAGCGTGAATCAACGCTCCCTGCCCGGCTCGATAAGGTGGCGATGTTACTCGACCTGCCTGATGACCCAGACATATTATTGAAAGCCATTGGAGCCAAACGCCGCTCGCAGATTAAACGCCCCATTCGCGAGGGGGTGGAGGTGCTGACCGGCAAAGGGGAGCTGCTTGATCAGTTCTACGATGTCTTTGCTCGCAATATGCGCGATTTGGGGACGCCCGTCTACGGTAAAAATTTCTTTCGGACAATTGTCGAAACATTTGCAGATAACGTCCATATTGTCATAGTACGTCATGGCGAAAAGCCTGTGGCAGCCGCATTTTTGCTGGGGTACAAGGGGCAGATGGAGATCCCTTGGGCATCCACCTTGCGAGAGGTCAACAAGATAGGTGTCAATATGCTCCTCTATTGGGAGGTGTTGAAATATTCGATAGAGCAGGGCTTTGATGTTTTTGATTTTGGACGCTCCTCTGTTGATAGTGGTACCTTTCGGTTTAAAAAACAGTGGGGTGCCAAGCCAAAGCAGCTCTACTGGCATTACTGGATGCGTGACGGTGGCGAGTTGCCCCAGCTCAACCCCAATAACCCTAAATATCAGTTTGCGATCAAGTTGTGGCAAAAGTTACCTCTGTTTGTAACCAAGCTGCTGGGGCCAATGATTGTGAAAAACTTACCCTAGTGAGAGTCATATGTGTGGAATAGCCGGGATTATTTATCATGATGCTGAGCAGCATGTCTCTGAAAATGAGCTCATGCGGATGGTTGCTCAGATAGCGCACCGGGGGCCTGATGGATCTGGGTGTTATGTGAAAAATAATATAGGTCTGGGGCACGCCCGGCTGAGTATCATTGACCTGGAGGGGGGAAGGCAGCCGATCCATAATGAGGATCATTCGGTCTGGGTAAGCTTTAATGGCGAGATTTTTAATTTTGTCGAGCTCAAAAGGGAGCTGGAGGGGCGAGGGCACCGCTTTTATACTCAGAGTGATACGGAAGTCATTGTGCACCTTTACGAAGAGTACGGAGATGCCTTCGTTAATCACCTCAACGGCCAGTTCGCCATCGCCCTTTGGGATGAGCAAAAAAACACCTTGCTACTGATTCGTGATCGTTTGGGCATTGTGCCGCTCTTTTATCAACAGAGCGCCCAACGGTTGGTTTTTGCATCAGAAGTGAAGTCTATTCTCTCCACCTTTGAACACTCACCAAGCTTGAATCTATCTGCATTGGATCAGCTGATGACATTCTGGTCGCCGGTGAGTCCCGGCTCACTATTTGAAGGTATCAGTGAAGTAAGCCCGGGGGAGATGCTAACCATAAAAAATGGCGAGATCCACTGCCAACAATACTGGGATTGGGCGTTTCCTGATGCCGAAGGGGAGTATCGAGGTGGCAGTGAAGAGCAGTTGGCGGGAGAGCTGCATGACCTCTTGATCGATTCCACTCGAATTCGGTTGCGCTCCGATGTCCCTGTGGGGGCCTACCTCTCCGGTGGTCTTGACTCATCTGTACTGGTATCGATAATTCACAACCACAGCGATGCCCACCTTCGGACATTTTCCATCGGCTTTGAGGAGTCGGGCCTTGATGAGCAATCCTATCAGGATGGGTTGATCCAACACCTAGGCGCGGACCACAGCCGTATCATCTGCTCAAATCGTGACGTAGCAGATAACTTTGTCGATACCATATGGCATACGGAGGCACCTGTATTGCGAACAGCGCCGGTGCCGATGCGACTGCTCTCCGGTCTGGTGCGTCAACAGGGTTACAAGGTGGTATTGACGGGTGAGGGTGCGGATGAGGTGCTGGGTGGGTATGATATTTTTAAGGAGACCAAGATTCGTCAGTTTTGGGCTAAAAACAGCGACTCAAGCTTTAGAGCCTCCTTATTAAAACGCCTCTACCCCTACCTGGATATTTCCAAGCGTCAGGGTCAGGCTTATCTGAAAAACTTTTTTGGAATGGGGATCGAACAGCCGGATCTGGCCTATTTTTCACACTTGCCGCGTTGGATTACCACTGCAAAATGCAAAGATTTTTTCTCGGACGATTTAAAAAGCAAGCTGACAGAAAACCCTTATGATATTATTGAAAATAGCCTGCCAAAGGTGTTGCCCCGTTGGCACTATTTTAACCGGGCCCAATATATTGAGGCAAAATCGTTGATGGGTGGGTATTTGCTCTGCTCCCAGGGGGACAGGATGTTGATGGCAAATTCAATTGAGGGGCGTTTTCCGTTTTTGGATCACCGGGTGATTGAGTTTGCGAATACGTTGCACCCAAAGCTCAAAATGAAAGTCTTGAATGAAAAGTTTCTATTGAAAAAAGCGATGGGTAAATACCTGCCATCAAATATTGTAAAGCGTTATAAACAGCCTTACCGTGCTCCTGATATTGCAGCTTTTAGCCATGGGGGAGTACTCCCTGATTATGTTGAGGAGTTGCTTTCTGAATCGACTGTGAGGCGTTTTGGCTACTTTGATCCGAAAAGAACCCACTTGCTGGTCCAAAAAATTAAAAAAGGGCGGGCTATTGGGCACAAAGATAATATGGCCTTCATTGGCATACTATCAACCCAGATTTGGCATCGCCTGTTCATTGAACAATTTCATGAAAGATTTTCAGTTAAATAATATTTAAAACTATAGGTGTGTTATGAATATCGAAGATAAAGTTAAAGAGTACATTCTGGAGAACTATTTGTTTACCGATGATATGTCTGCATTGGGAAATGATGATTCATTTATTGAAAAAGGAATTATTGATTCGACCGGTATTCTGGAAGTGATCTTTTTTTTAGAAGAGACCTTTAGTCTTGCCGTAGAGGATGACGAAATGGTGCCAGAGAATTTTGATTCAGTAAATAATATCGCCGCTTTTGTGAACAAAAAAACAGCCGCGTGAATCTGAAATTTTAGCAATTATTGATTGAAAATGATGTGTTGCTATCTGTTTTAAATAAAAAGGATATTTGATATCCGGGTTGCATAAAGGTGAAATAACTATGGATATACTAAAAATTGATGAGAAGGCCGAAGTGGGCCGTATCGCCGATAAGTTGATTGACCTGTTGAGAAATAAACTTCATCGCCGGGGCTTGGTTGTCGGTATCTCGGGTGGGGTAGATAGTGCGGTATCTACCGCATTGTGTGTTGAAGCGTTGGGTGCTAAGCGGGTATTTGGCATATTGATGCCAGAGCATGATTCATCTTCAGAAAGTGTCTCTTATGGCCAGTTGGTGGTGGATAAGTTTGGTTTGGATCATACAATGGAAAATATCGGTCCAACGTTGGAAGCGATTGGTTGTTACCGCTGGCGCGATGAGGCTATCCGAAAGCTATTTCCAGAGTACGGTGATGATTGGAAATGCAAAATAGCCATTGCGGGTCAGCGAAAGGGAACGATTAATCACTTTAATCTGGTCGTACAATCGCCAACAGGCGAAATTTCAGAAAAACGGATGGGCCTGAAAGAGTACTTACAGGTGGTAGCCGCGACCAATTACAAGCAACGTATTCGTAAAACAGTCGAGTATTTTCATGCTGATCGATTGAACTATGCGGTAGTGGGTACCCCTAATCGTGTTGAATATGATCAGGGATTTTTTGTGAAAAATGGTGATGGCTCTGCTGATGTGAAGCCGATTGCCCATCTATACAAAACCCAGGTTTATGCGCTGGCGCGGTACCTGGGTTTGCCAGAAGAGATCTGTAACTCCACGCCCTCGACAGACACCTACAGCATGCCGCAGGGGCAGGATGAATTTTATTACACTCTGCCTTATGACAAAATGGATGTTGCGTTGTGGAATTATAACCACGGTGTCTCCGCCGCAAAGTTGGCAGCCACACTCGCCATTGATGAAGAGCATGCTAATTTCATTTACAAGGATATTGAAGCCAAGCGCTCTGCAACCCAATACCATCATATGAATCCGTTGTTGATCGAAGATGTAAAAATAGGTAGCTGATGTCGTATAAATTAAAGGTGATTATAGTCTGGGTGATGCACCTGTTAACGTGGCCGCTCTCTATCTCAAGTTGGCTGGTTTATCGGTTATTTGGCTCGGAAGAGGTTTTCAGTTTTTCTGCAAAGCTGCTGAGCCTTGTACCCGGAAAGCTGGGGCAATATCTGCGAACCTCGTTCTATTGCGTTACCCTCGACGGGTGCAAGTATGACTTGGCAGTGGGCTTTTGCTCTTTTTTTGCCCACCCTACCGCCAGAGTAGGGCGTTGTGTGGTGATGGGTAGTTTCTCAATTATTGGCTCCGCCGAATTGGGGGATAATGTTCTTGTCTCCAGTCGAGTTTCCATTATGGGCGGGAAGTATCAGCACGATATGGGGCATGAGGAAGAGAGCGCTTCTAAGGTTAATTACCAGATGATAAAAGTTGGCAATGACACTTGGCTGGGTGAGGGCAGTTTAGTGATGGCAAATATTGAAGGTGATAGCACGGTGTCGGCTGGCAGTGTGGTTACCAAGCCGATGCCTGCGCGAACCATTGCTATTGGTAACCCTGCACGTTTTTTAAAGAAGGAGGCAACAATTGTACCTAATTAATAAATTTAGCATATTTGTTCTCGCGTTGGCCTGTCTATTGGCGGTGAGTGATGTGGTGGCAACGGAGGTGAACATGCCAAACGAAGATATTAACGTTGTACTAATTGGTGCGTCAATTGGCAACGGTTGGAAATTTAATGAACTTCCTGATCGACTTGGCCTAGACGGTTTTAAATTAGAATTTGTTCCCGTTTTTGATGCCTTTGACAAGTCCCCGGCCATTGATGACATTATCAATCGCAGTGAGCTGCCTGATGTGGTCATCATAAAAGAGTGTTCCGTCTACTTTCCAGGGAATATGGCCGATTATCAGGACAAAATTAGACAATGGGCAGAGCAGTTGGCCGAAAAAAATATTGATGTAATTTTTGCAACCTCGGTACCCGTCAGTGAGCGAACTGGGCTGGTCAGCAAAGTAAAAGGCTTGATCAAAGGTGTGATGGGCAAGCCGGATAAAATGAAACAACTGACAGCCTATAATGATTGGCTGCGAGACGTGGCCAGTCAGCGAGATATTGATGTGTTGGATCTGGAGGCAGTATTGCGAGTTTCAGATGAGGTGCGTTATATGGATCCTAAATATGATCGAGGTGATCATGTGCACTTGAATTCTGATGCTTATAAAACATTGGATCAGGTGGGTAAAGACCTGCTGTTAAAGATTAAAGCAGAGCACTCGGATAGTTGATCCACCCTCTATGTAGAGACAGCAAATAACAGGCGTTGGAATGTCAGTAGATAAAAAATGGATTGTTTTTTTTGGTGAAGACTGGGGTAGGCATCACAGCACCGGACAGTACTTGGCGAAAGAGTTAGCAAAAAATCACAGAGTTCTTTGGATAAATTCTCTGGGAATGCGCGCACCGAAACTGAATGTTCGCGATATATCACGTATCTTCTACAAGCTCTTCGACTTTGTTGGCTCTTTGTTTAAAAAAAGGGTTAAGGTCCACAATCAAGAGCCAGATGAGCAAGGCATTGAAGTATTGGCACCGTTAGCAATCCCTTTGTTGAATTTCCGCATTGTACGGCTATTCAATAGGGCCTTCGTACTCCGCTTGATAAAAGGGGCTATGTCACGATTGCATATATCTCAACCCATTGTTATTACTTCTTGTCCAGCGGCAGTTGATCTAATAGATCAGCTAGAAGGCAGTGTGAAGGTCTACTATTGTGCTGATGAGCACTCGGAAATACACGGTATGGATAGAGAGCTTGTCCGTTCTCTAGAAAAAGAACTGCTTGAAAAAGTTGATGTTGTTGTGGCGTCAGCAAAGATGTTAGTGACGATGAAGTCTAAGCAACATGGGAATGTGCATTACTTGCCCCATGGTGTGGATTATCAGTTATTTCGAGAAGCCGTTAATAATAAGCACTCCGCACCAAAAGATATTGCGGGTATCAAGACGCCGATAATTGGTTTTGTTGGCCTGATTGGCGAACATATTGATATGAGCATTATCAGTTATTTGTCTGGGGCATTTAAAGATTCATTTATTGTCATGGTCGGGCCAGTTGAGGAGGGGTATGAGGTTGTAAAAGCACCTAATATCATATACACGGGTGAGAAAAAACGTGCTGAGCTACCTAACTATCTCGCTCATTTTAAGGCCTGCATCCTTCCTTATAAGCAGACTGAACGAAACAAGTTTGCCAACCCGACGAAGATTAATGAATATTTAGCCGCTGGTTGCCCAGTAATCACTGTGCCACATCCTGAGGTTAATGCCGATACAATGGGTATCTACGTGGCAGGTGATGTTGAGTCATTTGCAGGCGGTATACGTGCGGCATTTCAAACGTCAGTAGATGAGAAAAAAATGATCTCGAATGGCATGGAAACCTCTACATGGCAGCATCGAACCCAGCACTTTCTTGAAATTATTGACACCCGTTCCACGCCAAGTTGAGCTGTCTAATCAATGTTTGTCTCAGTCATTTTAAGTGAGCAATATGTGCTTCCCTCTATTTAAATACATGCCTCCAGTTGGAATGAGGCACGGTATAAAAAATATCATCAAGATGTTATTTTCAGGTGATGTAGCAGAAAATGTAGCCATTCAAACTGAACAGCTTGGTTCTCGCCATATTATTGCATTTGATAGTGGAAAGGCCGCATTGCTGGCGAGTCTACGGTCAATAGCGAAAATGAAACATGGCCGTAATGAAGTTATTATTCCGGCATATACTTGCTTCTCGGTGGCGGCAGTTATCGAAAATGCGGGGTTGCAACTGGTGCTGTGCGACATTTTACCTGAAACGCTGGACTTTGATTATGACATGTTATCAGGGTTGATGAATGAGCGTACCTTGTGTGTTATACCGACCCATTTGTTTGGGAAAAGTGCGGATGTAGACCGGGTGAAATCATTAGCGGTTCGTTATGACTCGTATGTTATCGAAGATTCTGCCCAATCGTTTCCTGAAAAAGGTGAAAGCAGCGCTGCAGATATTGTGGTTTTTAGCCTTGGGCGAGGAAAGCCACTAAGTGCCGGGGGGGGAGGGCTTCTAGTCAGTAACCAGAGTGCCATCATTAAGGCCATTCAATCTGAACCCATGCCGAGTATAGATAACTCTTTTTCAACGCGAATATTAATAATGCTGGCGTTATTGCTGAATGACTTTTTGATTTCTCCGTACATATACAGACTACCCGCTTCATTGTCTTTTTTGAAGATCGGGAAAACTATCTACCCCGACCATGTAAATGTCGCTTTGATGCCGAATTGTAAGAAAGTGCTCATTAACAGTTTGATGTATAAATATGATGAATTATCCCAAAAACGTTATAAAAAATCACAATTTTACTGCCATAAACTCAAGTCGATTGATGGTTCAAACAGACTTGTTCACTTAGGACAGCCATACTATCGTCCCATTCGCTATCCTTTTTATTTATCTGGTTCGGTTTCGAATCTACCTGATAGCATTGTGAGTAAGATGAAAACATTAGGTATTGTAAGTATGTACCCGTGTGGGCTGCATCGATTAGAGAAGGTGCAACGTTTTTTGGTTAATAAATCGGAAAAATTCCCTGGTGCTGATTGGGTGGCGGAACATTTGCTCAGCTTGCCTGTGCATTCACTGGTGAAAAAACAGGATCAAGTCCGTGTTGTTAAATGCATTAAAAATTGTGTGATGAAATGAAGTCCGGGGTGATAGAAGAAAGGAATCCGGCTATCTATTTTGTGGTGCTTTATATTTTCATCTCTACGGGGCGCTTGCATGAGTTGATACCCGGCCTAGCAGGTCTCCCGGTGGGGAAAGTATTTTTATTGCTTGCGCTATGGGCTGCCTTTAGCCTGGATAAAGGGCGACCACCGTTAGTTGAAAATGGTCATATTGCTATTAAAAGGATGATTTATTTTGTGATTCTGGCCGTTATTAGCTTGAGTTTTTCTGTTTGGAAAGGCGCCAGCTTTGAAGTGCTAAAGGGTCCTATATTGAGCATGGCTATACTCTATTTCCTAGTGCTTAAAACTACAAAAAGCTATTTAGACGTCAAGTTCTATTTTTTTTCTCTACTCATCATTGCGGGTTCTCTTGCTATATCGACCGCTACACTGGGAGCGACGGGTCGATTGAGTGTAGGGGTAACATTAGATCCAAATGACTTGGCAATGGTTTTGGTGACCATTTTACCTTTCTCTATTATTTATTTCCTGAAGTCTACAGGGACGATGAGAATGACCTACGGTGGCCTTATGGTGGTTGTTTTGTTGGCCATTATTCTCACTGGATCACGAGGTGGCTTCTTGGGGCTTGTGGCTGTGATGGGGTATCTAGTGTTTAAACGTTATCCCGGCGTTAATGGAGAGAAAGGGAAAATTTATTTTTTTAGAAAAACAACATTAACAGCTGTAGCCGTTTCAGTCTTTTTGGCGCTCTCTCCACCAGAATATATTGAGCGCATTAATTCCCTTTTTAATTTGGAAGATGACTACAACGTTTCGAATAGCAAAACAGGCAGGCTCGGTATTTGGGCATCTGGAATCGATATAATGATGTCAAGGCCTTATGGTGTTGGTATTGGTGCCTTTCCTGCGGCACAAGGAATGCTAGCCGATGACGGGGCTTATAAAACAGCACACAATACATTGTTGCTAGTGGGTGTGGAACTGGGTTTTTTGGGTTTGTTGCTATTTTTATCTTTTTACGTTTTGGCGATTAAAAGTCTTTCAAAAATACAATCTGCCTCTACCCCTGAAAAGCGTGAAATGTGTTTGTTCGGTATTGCTCTAAGGGCTTCATTGCTCGGTTTTTTTGTGACAAGTTTCTTTTTGTCCCAAGCGTACTCTTCGTTGTTTTATTTTCTTATTGCATTGAGTGTCCTACTTTCCTTGGTTTATGAAAAAAATGAATCGAACTGTAATGATAATTGTGAAATGGTGGACTCTCCGAAGAGTGCCGGTAATGGTGTTTTAAGATAGCGGCTTAGGTGTTTTTTTCATAGGTCTCTTTAGGTTTGAGGAGAGTCCTTGTGCTATGAGCATAATGGATGACACCGAGAGCCAGACGTATATGTTGGTTGTTTCTATGGGATATTGTAAAGGCAGGTTCTCAATATGTTTTTTTTAACCAGATACAGTAGCCTATTTCAAGTGCTACTTATGTTGCTCTACTTGCCATTTGTCCATGCGGAAAGCAGTGTGGATGTTTGTGTCGAAAAACATTGTTCAGCTACACACCCCTCATTTAACAGCAACTCTCTCGTGGATTGTAAAGATAAAATGGCAGAGGTGGGGCTTCTCGCAGAAAGGGGCGGCTCCTCTTCTTCAGTCGAGGGTGGGCTTTCTGATTGGAGTGGTCGTGGGTTAGAACGTTGTAACCTGAATCTTGATGATATAGTCGGTCGTTATGAGCAGGGCGTATTTTCGGATGATGACCACTGTCTTTTACATACTCCTCGTCATCAAGCCACTGATGTTCCGGTTGGAGCGTTGATAGCGATAAAATCTCATCTTAATTCTTCTTTGTGGAAGGAGCTTTCGGGTAACTCAATTGTACTGAAAAACAATAAATCCACCGTTTCGACTACTGCTTGCCAAGTGAATGATGTGGTTATTTTAAAACCGGATTTTTTATTGGAGCCATTTTCACTATATACGGTGATTGTTACCCCTGATGTGGTAGACCCAACTGAGCAGGCAGCATCCAATTATTCATGGTCATTTACTACTGCAGGGCAGGATCTTCCTTTGCGGGATCTTTGGGAGATGAATATGGTGAAGCTTGGAGGGAAGTGGGGGCGATACCTGGAAAAATATTATCCCAAACCCCGCTCTTATAATGAATCAAAGGGCATATATTATGATGCTCAGCGAGTATATTTCCAGATTGCTAGCTATTCAGGTGATCGTGAGCCTTGGGAGCAATATGCAGAGGAGGCTGAGCGAATATACCGAACATATTTAGATAGTAGGGGCTGGATAACGCAAGGTTGGCGTAAATTCCCACATGGATTTTATTTGGACTGGCTTAGATCGGGGAGTCAATCCGATAGGCAGGCGTTACTTGCACTGCGAGATAATAAGGTATTTCACAACCCAGAGGCTTCTCGGGAGATGTGGTATTGGTCGCATCGTTCGAGAGAAATCGCATTTGCACTTGAGGCAAATGTTTTTGCAGAAAGAGCGGGATACGCTCGAAATAACCTTCGAGTCTCTTTGTATCTCGATATGACGCTAAATCATATTAATGAGTGGGTGACGGGTAAGAGAGGCAACCCAGATGCCTCAAAACATAGATTTGCACCATTCATGGCAGGATTGACTGCTGAAGCTTTGATTAGTTTTTATGAGTGGGAACAGGAACGGGGAGCAAAGCCGGACAATCGAATCCCCAATGCATTGGCTGCATTGGCTGATTTCTTGTGGCTATCAAAAGTCGTTGATGGCCCTGACTCTGGGAAGCGAATGTGGGTGGAAGATGTTGGTGGTAAAGGCCCCCGGTGGACAGATGGCGGGGGCTCTGGATACGGTGCTTTTCGGTACGAAGATCAAGAAAAGTCAAAAAATAGCACGAAACCAGCTCCCAATCTTAACTTATTAATTGCTCCGCTTTATGCGTGGCTTTACAAGCACTCTGGGGATAGACACTATATTGAAAAGGGCGATTTGATCTGGGAAGGAGGCGTTGCCTTAGCTAACGTTGCCTGGAATACGAAAATATTTAATCAAAATTACCGCTGGAGTTTTGATTATGTGGAATGGCGGCGTGAGGGGGATGAAAAAGTGAGGATGGAGCTGGCAGAGATGATAATGAAGCATTAGCAGAACCACTGAACCCGTACATATCATCTTGATGAACCATTAGGTGTTTTTTATGAAAAAAATGACAAATGTTGCCTTTTTGATTGGGGCGCAAAAGGCCGGTACAACTAATTTGGCCTATCTGCTGGAGCAACATCAAGATGTGATTGTTTCACACCCTAAGGAGCCCGACTTTTTTACAAAAAATTACTCTAAGGGTCGCGACTGGTATCTTCGATGCTTTGATGGTGATTCTGCAAAAGTATTTATTGATGCATCAACATCATATTCGGCGGCCCCATTAGACCTCTCCATTTCGGGTTCTTCCAAAGCGATGAAGTTTTCAGGTGTTCCTGAAAAAATAAATGATGCAATTGACTCTCCCAAATTTATATATCTTCTGAGAGACCCTGTTTTAAGGGCGTATTCACTCTACTGGCATGAAGTGCGGGCGGGCAATGAAAAGAGATCATTTAGGGATGTTCTCACTGCCGATTCTAATTATTTGAGAATTGGTGACTACCATGGTCAGCTCTGCCTATACCTAAAGTTTTTCCCGCTTGATTCCTTTATGTTCGTCTGTTTTGAGGAGATGGTAAAAAAACCAGAAGAGACGGTAACAAATTGTTTGGAATTTTTGGGGTTAGATATAAATGAATTTGCTCTAAAAGTACCACAAGGTAAAAACAAGGGCTTTCGCCTTAATCGCTTAGGCAGCATCCTGCATGCTTATGGGGTAACCAAAGTTGTAAGTAAAATCCTTCCAGCAGCAGCAAAAACGAAGCTGAGTCGGATTGTTACTAAGGACATCCCCCCTATTTCGAAGCAGGATGAGCAATGGTTAACAGAATATTACGCTGAAAAAAATAAAAAACTAGAGGAGTTAACCGGTATTTCTATTTCACATTGGAAAAAGCCTAGCGCAGTGATTTAATCTTATCTTTCAGCCTGTAAAGCTTTTGTTGAAAACGTAGTCTGTGATGAATGTTATCAGAGGACATGGGCTGTGCTTTATTGGGCGCTTATAAAAAAACACCCCTAGGCCAAATCCTCAAGGCCACCGGGGTGTGTGTATAGTGTCGCTTCGCTACTTATTATTAACTGCCTTGAAATTACTTCATCTTAGCAAAACCCTCATTACGCCATTTGACATAATCAAAACTCCAGCGGTAGTTTTGATTGAATATCTTTGTATTCCATCCGGTGTTAGAGAGGCTGACGCCGCTAGTAAACAAGCGATCTGCAATATTGATGTATTTCATGTCGCCATAGTGTTGGAATAACCAAGCATATGCTGGGGCTATTAGAAGATTTAAGTCTATCGTCGGAGCACCCGATTTTATATCTTCATAACGGAAGGTAGAATACCCAGAGCCACCTTCATCATTCCAGTTAGGGCGGCTACCACCAAGATCTTCTACCCACATGCGTTTACCTACATTGTCACCTGATATGACAACAGCTTCATCGTAAAGGTAATCCGCCATTGACTTGATTGCTTCGGGTATCATTATGGTGGGAACAAACTCCGCTGGTACTGATGAATGGTTATAAAGCGCCGCGGGGTCACGACCATTTTCCAGCTCCCATTCGTAGAATATGATCAGTGCCTCTGCCGTGAGGGCAAACATAAAGGGTGCGCGTCGATAAGAGGCGGTATAGCCAAATTCACCTGATGTCCACTCCTTAATATGATTTAATGCCATGCTCACATAGCGGGCAACATCCGCCTCATCCCGAGGATAGCCAGCACGCTCCGCAAAAATGTGGGCCTCCAAAGCATAAGCAACTTCCCGTGAACGGCGCTCCCAGTACCAGGCTGGAATAGATATAGAGCGATCACCTGCCTCTGAAATGGCTGGATTGTCACGGATTTTAGCGATATTTTCATACACTGCTGAATCACCCGTGCGTACATACTCCATGTAAATACCTTGAGCAAACCGTCGATAGCCGGGGAAGGAAAAATTATACCCTCCAGAGTTATTTACACTATTTTCTGCGTAGTTCATATAAACACGCTTAGCTTCCAGTGCATACGTATGCCATGGCTCAGATTGACCAGTGTAATCAGCAATTTGGTAAAACACCCTCTGACTATCGTAATATGTCATGCTCTGTTCGTTAAAGCTGCCAATCGGTGGATACAAATTAGTAAGGTACTGCCCCCAATGCTCACCATCTGCTAGCATCTTTGATTCCCACTCACCCAACATAGGGAGTGCTTCGCCAGCTAATGTTGTAAAAGACCATGAGTAACTGCCACCCATGGCGTAGCCCGAAGTACTTGCAACACTGGAGAGTACCGTTGCAGTGTATGCGGTTGATGCCATCAAGTTTTCTACCGGATCAAGTGTTACTGTTGCGTCTGCACAGGTTATTAGGGCAGATACATCACCGCTGTTACCCGTCAGGATAATCGCTTGTGAATTCACCGTTTGGCAGTCCAACGTATCGTCGAACTCAATAACAATATTTTCACTTAGTTGAACCGTGTATGCTTGGCTAGAGGGGCTGGTTGAAAGAACAGATAAAACAACCGGGGTACTACTGTCATCATTGACAATAGTGACTGCCGCAGTGGCCACACCACCCACTGAAGCTCCACCCGTTGGATTGCCTAGTAGCACATTGAAGACTTCATCTTCTTCCACCAAGCTATCATTAACGATGGAAATTGTTTCAGTCTTGGATGTTTCTCCGTCAGCAAAGCTCAGTGTTGTCCAGTTAAAGTTGCCGTAATCCTGAGCGAAGGTAGCCGTCACCCCTTCGGTCATCCAATCAATGGTGACCGCACCATCGTTACCGCCCAGTCGATTAATGGTGATTTCAACCACACCACCATTTTCATCAACAGAGTAGCTGGCTGCGCCAAATGCAAAGCGGCCTGGTTCGTTTGGCTTTGTTTGCAAATTAATGGCACTATTTATTGCATCAAGCTCTGATTCAGTCGCTTGTGATGCATGCTGAATAATACTGGAAAACCCCCCACTAACCTCAACTGGGAACACGTTAGAAAATTCACTTGGATGTTGCTCCCCAGAGATTGAAGATAGCTTGTCAATGATGTCATTTAACATCGGAGAGGGAGTAATTGATGCCGCCGAGTTGACGATGTTTTTAATTTGTTCAAGCATTGCAGCCGTGATCATTACATCGCCGGTCAGTACGGTTGCGCTGGGGCGAGTATGCACAATGGCATCATCCATTGCGCTAGTCGCAAGGGAGTTATTAACATAAAGCCGATTGGCTGATGCCTCCAACAGTACTTGGCCGGATACAAGACTAGCCACCGCGGCAACAACTTTACTTGCGTGCTCACCCCCTAAACCGTCAAGCTTGCCATCAATCAAATCTGCAGCAATAGCATCAACAACGTCATCTCCAGAGACGTTGGCACCGGTAGTATTCAAGATATTTCGAGTGCGCCGAATCATTTCGCCTAAAATCTCACTTGACTTACTGATGTTGGCCGCGTTATCTGCAGTAATTTCACTCTCAATAGGATCGAAAACAAATTGAGGATTGAGGCCAAAGCCAAAAATGTGCAGAACCACTTCCTGGGCACTAGAAAGATTTTCCGTAGTAATGCCACCGGCTAAGTTCTGAGCGGTTTTAGTAATAAGTGTTGAATGAGGATTGATATTAGAAATTCTTTCTTGTGAAGAAGAGTTGAGCACAACAGAGTAAAGGGTAAAATCAGGGGAGGTATTAGTCACTAAATCAGTTCCCCCTTCTGCCTTGATGATCAGTGGGTATTGCCCCTCTCTTAACTGCAAGTCTGCTTGGTAGGTGGCGGCATCATCACTGCCCGCAATTTCCTGTACGCTGCCGTTTGCATCTTCAAGAGTGATCGTTGCCCCGACAATGGGGCCATCACCCACACTGCCGCTCAGTACCATACTGACGGGATCGTCGTTTTGTGGTGTATCAGCGTCTTTTGCACCACCACATGCTGCCAATAATGACAGCGTTAAAATTGATATTGCAAACTTCGCAAGAATTTTTGAATAAAGCATCGTCAATCACCTGTATACCAACGCATAATAATGTATGCTAATTTGAAGGTGTAAGTACTTTTCATTAAGGAAATATATATGAAAGTCATTACGTATTCATACTGAGCATAGCGACCAATTTATAGAGAAAATAAGCCGTAAACCGTGACGGATTCGATGCTTTCAGTGGTGCTTAACAAGCAATAACGAGCATCTGTGAAGTAGATCACACCAAAAGCACTTTAGCGAACAGTTTTACGCATTAAAACGACCCTTGAGTAGCTGTAATTCAACGTTACCCTGCATCGGCAGAGAGTGAATAATGCTGCCCTCATGATGGCAATGGCCCTGAGTGAGATAGGCGAAGTGCTCTCTGAGGTAGCTGGACATCGTGCCGCTAAAATCCCCAGGTGATCCGGTGCATTCGCAAGGCACGGCTGCACATAACTATCATGCACCACCCACAGTTCGCTAGCCATACCCGCTACACTTGCTGCAAGTGCATTTTTTATAAACTACCGTAGTCGCATTTTATCTTGGGCAGGGCTGTCTGTAGTGATTTGGAATAGAAAGAGTTACACTGCTCGATCAATAGATGCTTGGTCAGGCAGGGTGAGCTGCATTAGCAAGGTTTTATAGCTCAGTTCCTGTGCCAGCTTAAATTAATCGCTTTAAGAAAAATTATGAACCTCACATTTCTTTTTTTTGTCTCCCTACTGGTTGTTTTTTACATCTACATTGGCTATCCCTTGCTTTTATGGCTATGGGGGCGAAGTTGCGCGCGTCCAGAGTATGGGGCAAGCACCCCTCTCCCATCTATTTCAATTATGATCTCTGCCTATAACGAAGAGAGGTATATAGAAAAAAAGATTAGCAATGCGCTCGCTATCGATTACCCACAGGATAATATGCAGGTTATTGTTATTTCTGACGGCTCTTCTGACCGAACGCTTGAAATTGCTAATAGTTTCGATGATGAGCGTTTAAAAGTTATTGAAGTGGTTGATAGGAAGGGTAAGCCAAATGCTTTAAATCAGGGGTTGCAGTATGCGACGGGTGATATTTTAGTCTTTACAGATGCCAATGTCTTTTTTGACCCCTCATCTATTCAGGCTCTTGTCGAACCCTTTTCGAATGCGGACTGTGGTGCGGTCAGTGGCTGTGTGGAGTTGGTGGCAATGGAGAGTGGCGAGCCGCTGGGTGAAGGGGCTTATATGAAGTATGAGCGTTTTATGCAGCTTCGCGAGTCACTGCTGCATACGATGGTTGGGATTGATGGTGGAATGTTTGCCATCAGACATGAGTATGTTTCCACGGTTCCAGAAGAGATAATCTTGGATGATTTTTACCTGGCTATGCGTGCTATTGCTAACAATGCTCGTATCATATACCAGCCACAAGCCAAGGCTCATGAACTCGTCCCCGCCTCAGTATCCCAAGAGTTTCGACGGAAGACCCGTATTGCCGCGGGCGGTTTTCAAGTGTTGAAGTATTTGGACTTCCTGAAACAACCGTTTAAACATGTGAAGGCAACCTTCTTTTTTGTTTCCCATAAATTACTCCGGTGGCTCTCTCCTTTTTTCTTGCTACTGCTGTTGGGAACCAGCGCATGTAGTAGTGAATCGTTGGTGATCAATGTTTTTTTCTGGATGCAAATATCCTTTTATGGCTTAGCCGTGGTGGGGTACTTTATTCCCGCATTAAGAGATAGGACGGCGGTTTATATACCCTACTACTTTTCTGCCATGAACATGGCTTGTTTTATCGGCTTTTGGCGCTATCTTTTTGGCATGCAAAAAGTGACCTGGAATCGTGTCGAACGTTGAATTTCTCGTTTAAAATGCGCTGATCAATGTGTTGTGCATTATTCACGATATTAATAATATATAGAGGGTATTAATGCTGAAGCAGCTTTTGAATAAAATACGAAGAAGAGAAACGCCTTTCTGGGGGAAGGTGTACAGAGTTGCCAAGAGCATGCGTAATGTTAATATGCCAGCTATTTGGCCTATTCACCATCTATTGCGGGGGGAGCGCACGCTTCGCTTGGCTTTGTGGGGTAAGCTGAGCAGTCTTTTTTACTATGAACCCATCTTTCGCACCATGTGTAGTGAGTGTGGGAACAATTTGAGATTGGTTGGTGGCATGCCTTTAGTGAGTGATTTGCTCCACATGCGTATTGGAAATAATGTCACTATGCATGGTGCGGCTACATTCGCAGCAAGCAAGATTTATCCAAAACCAGAATTAATTATTGGTGACCATTCGCACCTTGGGTATCAAATGAATATTGCGGTTGGACAAAAGGTTGAAATAGGGCGCCATGTTTTAATTGCAAGTCGGGTTGCCCTTATTGGCTATGACCTTCATCCCACTGACCCCATTAAACGCGCAGAAAACGAGCCGCCCAATGAGAGCGGCTGTGGTGATATTGTTATAAAAGACTATGCGTGGATAGGTATGAGTTGCACGATACTGAAGGGGGTAGTGATAGGAAAGGGTGCTATTGTTGCGACGGGGTCTGTTGTAACCAAAGATGTCCCTGATTTATGCATTGTTGCAGGGAACCCTGCCAGAGTAGTGAAAGAATTAGACGAGTACAAGTACGCCTTCGATGAAACCTAAAGTTCTTATTATCTACGCCTCATCGACCCTGAGTGGCCCAGGAAAAGGGCTCCTACAGTTTATTCGTCACGCTCCAACCCTTGATTATGTGTTGGCTAGTTTTATTCAAATGGCTGGCGTCGATACGGAATTCACGGAGATTGCTAAAAGTAGAGGCACTAATTATATCCCTATTATTCAAAAGGGTATGCTTGATGTCAGCTTGATTAGGCAGGTTCGCGAGATTTGCAATGCCAATGGCATCAATATTATTCAAACCCATGGTTATAAAGGGCATGTGATCGCCCTTATTCTCTCAAAGGTGCTGGGAATTAAATGGGTGGCATGGGCTCATGGCTGGACCAATGAAAATGCCAAAGTTCGTTTATACAACAGGATCGAGAGATTTTGCCTTAAGCGTGCAGATGCGGCTATCGCAGTCTCTCCTGATTTGTATGGCATCATCGGAGGTTTTCGTGGTGAAAAAAAGAAAACCCACATGATCCTGAATGGGGTTGATGAAGGGGAGCTTTTATCTGATATTGGTGGACATGCTGTGCGGCACCATTACGGGATTACACAACAAAATATTGTTGTCGGTTGCTTTGGTCGGTTCAGTCCTGAAAAGGGGCAGGAGGTACTAATTGAATCGATTGCTAGAATAATACCGGAATGTCCTAGCATCAAAGTGATGCTGGTCGGTAGCGGCCAAGAGCTCGGTAAGATTGAGGCGCTGGTTGATCGTTTAGGTATATCCAACCATGTCATATTTTGTGGCTACCAGCGAGCCATGCAAGATTTTTATGAGGCGGTTGATATTGTGGTTTTGCCTTCCCATAGCGAAGGGTTACCTAATGTGGCACTTGAAGGAATGATGCACAAACGAGCTGTTATTTCGACTGATGTCGGGGGGGTGCGTGAGATTATCCACAATGGTGAGAATGGCTGGATAGTCCCACCGGGTGATCGGCTGGCAATGGCGGAAGTGCTTAAAATGGTGGTGACAGATACTGAATTGAGAAACTTGGTTTCTGAAAGGGGCCATCACTCCCTCTACCCGAAATTTTCACCTGAAAAAAGAGCACAGAATATTCTTTCTGTTTATAATGACCTGCTAAATGAAAAGTAGTGCTTTATCGGTGTATGCGGGTCTCACCTATTATAATGGATGTTGATAAGTAATGAGCTCAAAGCTGAACAATAAACTTTCGATTATGGAAGTCATCTATGCATTTGATCTTGGGGGTTCAGAGCAGCTATCTGCAACCATTGCCAGAAAATTGCACGAAAGAGGGTTTCCCGTCTCAGTTTGTTCGTTAACCAGTTTGGAAGGCCCTATTCGCAACCAGCTAGAAGAGAGTGGTATCTCTTGTTTCTCTGCAGGAATGGGGCGCGTGCCACGGTTACGTTTCATGTATACCCTTTATGGGATTTTTCGTAAAGAAAAGCCAAGTGTCGTCCATATTCATCACATCCCCCTATTTATACAGGCATATCTTCCCGCCAAACTTGCGGGTATTAAAAAAATTGTTTTAACAGAACACTCGAATCATCTTACAAAAAATGAATCCCGCTTAAAAAAATTATCCCGTTTTTTTAGTAAACGTGCAGACGTAGTGACAACCATCCACGATGGCTTGCGTGAGTTTTTTATAAAGGACCTCGGTGTTCCTGAAAAGAGAGTTATTACTGTAGCCAATGGAGTTGATACCAATAAGTTTTCACCAGTTAAGGCCGCTGCGGTTGCTGGTTTGGAGGGTAGTCAGTTTGTTATTTCGTGTATTGGTCGTTTAGTACCTGAAAAGGATCACGAAAACCTTTTTCATGCAGTAAGACGGCTGATTGATGGCGGGGTTTCTAATTTTGAGGTTCTTGTTGTTGGTGATGGTCCTCGCTTTGACGAATTACGCAGCTGTATTGAAAAATTAAATATATCAGCTTATGTGAAGATGCTTGGTGCACGGAATGATGTCATTGGCATACTTCGGAGGAGTGACGTTGTTGTTCTTTCTTCAAAAACTGAAGGATTACCTATGGTTCTTCTTGAGGCTATGAGTGCTGGAGTGCCATGTATTGCTACGGCCGTAGGGGGTATTCCTCAGTTGCTCAGTGATGGTGGGGGTGTTGTTGTTCCGCCGCAAGATAGTGAATCGCTTGCCGGTGCTATAAAAGATGCCTATGAAAATCGAGCTGAATTGGTCATGCTCGGTGAGCGTGCAAGACAGCGTGTTGTTGATCATTATGATATCGAACGCATAGTTGATCGATATATCAATGTGTTCAACGAAAAGACAGACCCGTAATCTGTCTATGAATAAGTTGAAACAGATTGTATCTAAGTCAGATTTTCTATCTAGGATTGCCAAGTCCTCGCTATGTTATTACGAATCGATGGTCGGTACCCGAATGGCCAGGACTCTGCACAAGGAAGAATTAAAACGGGCGGCCACGGTAAAAAATGCGTTGGATACGATTCGCCAGCGTTGGCCAAATACGGATAGCGGTGAAAAAGAGAGTCCTATTTTTATTTTATCAGCAGGTTGGCGGTCGGGTTCAACTTTGCTTCAACGTTTGGTCATGTCTAAGGATAATATCCTGGTTTGGGGAGAGCCATATTCTCATTCGGGGTTGTTTGATGGGCTGGCAATGCCAATAAAAGCACTTACCCAAAACTGGCCTGCCGATCATTGGTTTATTGATCACTATGCTCCCGCTGAATTGAGTAACTTGTGGGTGGCTAATCTGTATCCTGATGTCAGAGCCCTGCAAAAAGCCAACCTCTGTTATATGCAGGCACTCTTTAAACACCCCGCTGAAGAGTTGGGGTTTTCTCGGTGGGGAGTTAAGGATGTACGTCTTACTATAGATCATGCTCATTTTCTTAAATGGCTATATCCACATGCAAAATTTTTGTTTCTCTATCGTAATCCCTATAAAGCGTATATGTCATACCGTCCAGCTAGAAGCTGGTATAAACAATGGCCTAACCAGCCGGTTTTCACCCCCAAAGCTTTTGCCGAGCATTGGCTCGAGCTGCTATCAGGATATATTGATGGCCAGGAAGAAATTGGTGGGCTTCTTATTCAATATGAAGATCTCTGTGGAGACTCTTTCGATGTGGGGCCGCTACAGGATTATTTAGGAATGGCTATCGATTCATCGGTTCTAAAAAATAAAGTGGGTGGGAGTTATACAAAATCATCCGATGTGCCGGGATATGAATTGCGACAAGTCAGGCGTATTGTTGAACCGCTGGCATCCAGCGTAGGTTATAAATATGGGGAATGGTAATTTCTTCCCAGCAGGTGTGTGCAAAGCAACCATTGCTAAAAATTCGACACGCTGCCTATTAATGTACCCATTGAGAGCCTGATAGTCTAATGCTTAAGTCATTGCAAGCTAACTTTAATAAAGCTTACTTAACGCTACTGATGCAGTCACCAGTGCAAAGTTTACTATTGCCCTTTGGGCATCCGCTCAATCCAGATCGTTGGATTTTTATTGTTGGCTGTTATAATTCTGGCACAACCTTGTTGGCAAGTATGCTGAGGAAGCATCCTATGTTGGCGGGAATGCTAAATGAAGGCGCATTTTTAACGAACAAACTTCCGTATCCTGAACAACAAGGCTGGCCTCGCATGTGGACTCAGTGTCTTGATTATGTTCGCATTGCTCCTGATGATCCAGGGGCCGCTGAAAGAGCTGAGCAAATAAAAAAACACTGGTCTCTCTGGTACCCGCGCGACTCAAAAAATCTTATTGAAAAATCGATTGCCAATTTGGCTAGGATGCCCTATCTCCAGGCGCATTTTAAACCCGCATATTTTATCTATATCGTAAGAAATGGTTATGTTGTTTCAAAAGGGATTCAACGCAAGGCGAATTACAAACGGTGGAACTCCCCATATAAGGATAAGGGTTATCCTATTGGCTTGTGTGCGGAGCAGTGGAGTAGATCAGATGAAATTGCCCAGGCAGATAGCAAGCTGTTAGATAACTTCTTGGCAATCACGTATGAGGACTTTACCGAAAACCCATCAGAAATCCTAAATAAAATAACAGAGTTTCTCGGTATTCCCCCTATGCCAGAAGATGTTCTGGGGATGGGGTGGAATATTCATGAGGTCAACTCCAAAATTAAAAACATGAATGATCAAAGTTTGAAGCAGCTTTCGCTTGACGATGTCGAGATAATTGAGGGAGTGGCCGGTGAAACGTTGAATAGATATGGGTATACATGAGTATCAAACGGTTCATGTTCCTCAGGGAATCCCTGAATAAGTCTGGTTAGAAAAATATTCTATCGCTGAAGTGATGAGTGGATTCACAGTTCACCGCCTGCTTTCGGTTGCGTTTGTGCGTGCGGATGTGACTTGTACAAAAGTCTTAATTAATAGTAATGACAAGTTCAAAATGGTGAGGCTAGATCAAAAATGGAATCTAAAATTTTCTGTATTGGATTTAACAAAACAGGAACAACATCGCTTGATAAATTATTTCGGCTGTGGGGTATGGCTTCTTTTCATGGAGAGTACCATGAGCTATCTTTTGATAATGATTTATTGAAGGAATATCAGTGTTTTAGTGATGGTGAATCTCATGATTTTAAGGGCTTGTATAGCGCTTTTGATGATAGCAAATTTATCTTGAATACTAGAAAGCTGGATGATTGGTTGGTGAGTCGAATCAAGCATGTTGAATACCGGATGAGTCATCATTTGCCTATCGGTTGGATGGCAAAGGAGTACATAAAGGACCCCCAGTTGGTATTGCAGAGCTGGATTAATCGAAGAGTAAAATACTATCAGGATGCTTTAGATTTCTTTTCGAATAAGGAAGAGAGTCTTCTTATTGTCAATGTGTGTGACTGCTCAAATCAGCGTGAACTTATTGTCGAAATTGCTTCATTTTTGAATATAGATGATGGTGGGTTTGAGAAGCTACCGCGTGAAAATCTTGCAACCCGGCGTGGTGAAAGCTCTGTTGGGCCGGGAGTAAGGCGCCAGCTTAAAAATATTTTCTCAAAAAAATACACCGCTCGTGATGAGAGCTTAATTAGGAATGAGGTTAATGAGGCGCTAAGAGTATCAGGAATACCAGAGTCAGAATGGCGTAGTGATGGCCTTTCTTGATCGAGTCAGGTGACTGGGTTGAAATAATAGAGAGGGCACAAAAAAGCCCCGCATTATGCAGGGCTTTTTAGGTGGTGTAACAAGCTTACTTTATGACTTGCGACGACGACGCGTAGCAACACCTGCCATAAGAAGGCCCATGCCCATCAGTGCAATCATGCCTGGCTCTGGCACATCAACTGTCAGGCTTTTAACTCTGAAACCATTGTCGCTCATGCCAGCAAATTCAAATGTTGTTGCAGACCAGTTATTGAAGTTCAACGACGTAAGGAAAGTACCGCCAGTAGTGATGAACTCATTGATGAAGCTGATGTTAGTCAGTTCAGTTCCGTCACCCGAGATCCGGAAGTCTGAGCCGCTCATTGATCTAGCTGACTCAAATACAATGCCGCTAAGCAGTGATACTGCGTTAGGCGTGAAAGTAAATGAAACGCTTTCACCGGTGCTTGTATAAGCATCCATGCCAACGCCAACACCTTGGCGGGTGTTATAGAGATCAGCACTTCCCGACATGGTTACTGTCGTTCCCATTTGGCTCATTGAAGGGCTTGTTACAAGGTGAACACCTGATGTGGCGCTATCAAACTCGAATGTGACAGGGGCAGCTGATGCGCTACCTGCGGTACCCAGCAGGGCGATAATGGCAACAGGTAATAACTGTTTGATTTTCATTTTTACTTTTCTCCGTAAGATTTAATGTAAGCGCTCACCTACATGCTTATTTCATGCCACATTTATAATTTCTTTAAATAACAGTGAGGTAAATATCTTTTTTTGTGAAGTCGGGCGCCTTGTGTAAAGAATGCCGACACCAAATAGGGTGTCCTACGTTTCTGTCTATTTTGGTAGTGGTAACTCATGCCTTGGGGCCGGGAGTAGGGTTTTTCTTGGTTCTCATCACTTTTTTGGGTGCCATAGGGAGTGTCGGATCTGAAAAGCTGGGAGATGATCATTGCGTTAGGGGTATATTTTTTAAAATTAGCCTTTCTAAGAGCTCTAATATTGACGTAGACTACGTCACCCTTGGCTATCAATAATATAAGTGTTGTAACGATGGAAAGTAGCAATTCAGTAATAAAGCGCTTGTTGTCGCACTCTGCGATATATTGGATTGGAACATTCCTGACCAATATGATTGGCTTTTTTTTGATTCCTCTCTATACGAGGTATTTGCAGCCAGCTGATTATGGTGTCCTTGAGCTTTTAGTGCTTTCGATCAATATTGTCACTCTTCTTATTGGACTTCAGTTAACCAATGCTGTCGCCAAATTTTATGACAGTGCGGAAGGTCGTGATAATAAAAATAAGGTTGTTAGTACAGCAATTATCCTGATTGTATTAATTGCCGGGCTGGCTTTTTCTAGTCTAATTTTCTCCTCCGATAGGGTGTCAGCACTTGTTTTTGGGAGTGCGGAATATAGCCAGCTATTTCAAATCGTTTTTGCAGCGGCTTTTTTCGGCATTATTATGCAAATCCCCCTCTTACTCTTACGCCTCCATGATAAGAGTAAGCAATTTGTTGTTATTACCTTGATTCGGGTTGTCGTGACGGTGGGGTTGACCATTTATTTTGTGGTTGCACTTGAATTGGGGGTTTTGGGGATTGTATCGGCCAACGCCATTGTCACCGCTTTAATTTGTGGCTATTTATTGACAACCACTCTGGCCAAAGTTGGTTTTGGGTTTTCTTCTTTCTATACTAAGGAAATGGTTGTTTACAGTGCGCCCTTGGTTCCTGCGGCCATTGGTATGTTCGTGATTCACTTTTCTGACAGATTTTTCCTTAATCATTACTCAACCTTGGAAGAGCTTGGCCTTTATTCCCTAGCTTATAAATTTGGGTTTTTATTGGCTCCCCTACTCATTCAACCTTTTGGCTTGATTTGGGGGGCGAAAATGTTTGAAATTTACCGTCTTGAAAATAGCCATGATATTCTGAGAAAAATATTTCGTGGTTACGCATTTTTAGTGATTACCGCTTTATTTCTACTTTCACTATTTATTAATGAAATTATGATTATCATGACGACGCCTCAATACTATTCAGCGGCAAATCTGGTACCCATAATAGCGTTGGCATATGCTCTGAATGCAATCAATAGATTGGTAATGACCCCTTTTTATACGGAGAAAAAGACCAAGTTTATCGGGCTTATTAACTCTTCGGCGGCGATCGTTTGTATCGTACTTAACTTTGCCCTGATTGAATCATTTGGTGGTCTTGGTGCTGCAGTGGCAACATTGCTGACATTTGGCTTTATTTTAATCTTGAATGTATATTTTAGTGGCAAAATAAGTACGATGAGATGGCCGTGGTCGTCTTTGATTAAGATCATCGGGATTACCATAACCTTGTTCATTTTGAGCGAGTTGGTTGATATTGACAATCTTGCCTTATCGTTAGCC
This sequence comes from Gammaproteobacteria bacterium, assembly GCA_022712945.1. GTDB lineage: Bacteria > Pseudomonadota > Gammaproteobacteria > RBG-16-57-12 > RBG-16-57-12 > JAFLJP01. The sequence goes on from JAFLJP010000053.1 coordinate 42,008, forward strand.
TTTAAGGTCATTCTCTTTATTACATTTTTGACTCTGGTGTATTACTCCAACTACTTTGATAAGCGGTATGTTAAAAAAATGGTTGGAAAAATACGCACCAAAGCACAAACAATCACCCAATAAAAAATGCCTATGAACAACTATAATGAAGAGCCTCTCGTTAGCGTAATTATTCCAACGTATAACAGCGCACAGTTTATTCCTAACTCGGTCTCGAGTGTGGCGAGTCAAACATACCCTAATATTGAAATTTTGATTATCGATGATGGATCAACTGATGATACAGAAATAGTTGTTCAGGCGTTGCCGGGTTCCATACGCTACATAAAGCAGATTAATAGTGGCCCGTCATCGGCCCGTAATCGAGGTATAGCGCAAAGCAAAGGGAAGTACATCGCCTTTTTGGATGTTGATGACGAATGGGAACCCTCTAAAATCGAAAACCAGGTTGCCTTGTTTGAAAATGACAAAAGCTTATCTATTGTGGCGGCCAGTTATGTGAGGTGTGATGCTGATTTATCGCCTGTTGAAACTATTTGCCTTGAAATACCTTCCAAAAATAAGGGCGTGGTTCCCTTCCGGATGCTTCTTGAAAAAAACCAACTATTGACCTCCAGTATTATGCTTAGAAAGCAGACACTTGATGTGTGCGGTTTTTTTGATGAAAAAATACGGTTTGGTGAAGATTGGGATTTATGGGTACGAGCTGCCCAATTAGGGGGGATTGGTTACCTACAGACTCCGCTTGCTAAATACCGTGCTCATGGGGGAGGATTAACAGGAAAACTTGATGATAAAAATATGCAGGACTGGTTAGAAGTGATCAGAAAAAACAAGCTGCGCGCAGATAATTGGTATGATAAAAACATCACCTACAGAAAATCATTAAGTTGGTATTTATACAACTACTCTTATCTTGAGCGGGTTCGTGGGCGAGGGGGCGAAAGCAAAAAAAAGGGGATCAAGGCCGCTATTGTTTGGCCCTTTTCGATACGTACATTGCGCATAATAAAAGGCTTGTTTGTTAGATCGTTGTAGTTGTATGAGCTGAATTCAAGCCCCCGTTGTTTCTGTTGCTTGAATAGACTGTGGTTTGGCGTTTTTCAGTACTTGTTGCAACTGCTCCCCCGCCGCCGCTATCTGTTTTTTGGTGATCGGCTGCGTGCCATTACCCACGCTAATGCCGAGCAGTTGGTATGTTTTTTTATCTTCTTTTTTAAGCGTTTGAAGTAATGCGAGCAGTTCACGGGTGGTTAGTGAGTGGCTCGATTGTGGGTGTTGAACGGGTTGTTGTTCGAGTGTGATTGGAATGAGTTGTCCAATCGGGTGTTCACTGATTAATGCATCCAGCAGAACCACCTGTTTGCTGGTTTCCAGCAGCGGTTTCAGTTGCGCCAGCGGGTTGTTGCTGTAGATAATTTGAATGTTGCTGCACTTTTGCAGCTGTTCGGCAACCTGCCAGGCAACGCTATCGCTGCCAAAGGGGGAGCCGATGGCGAGTAGCAGTATCCCGGTTTTACTCTCCAACGGAGAGATGCTTTCTTGTTCGCTGCGTTGCACGGTCAGTGTCAGGAAGTGAGTGGCGCAGGAGATGCACGGGTCATAATTTCGCACCACCCGTTCGGCATAGAAACGCAGCTCACTTTCACTCCGTTCCAGTCCGTATTTCTCTAGTGAGTGGGCGATATTCTGTTCGATACGGGCTTGATTCTGGCTGGTGGGCGGCACAATGATCGCGTTAACAATCTCTCCTTGGCTATCAACCTCATAGCGATGCCACAGCAGCCCGCGGGGAGCTTCGCTACAGCCGAAACCGATGCCGGCCTGCGGTGTGACCTCGACGCTGGGTTGTTCTGGTGGTTGATATTTCCGCAAAATATTTAGCGCTTCACCAATGGCAAAACGGATCTCCACTGCTCGGGCAACAATGCTGTGGTACATGTTGTGGCTGGGGAAGTGGTATTGGGTTTGCGCCAGCGGTGCTAGCACTTCATCACTTAACCGATCCTGATTAAGGTTGAGCCTTGCCAGCGGCCCTAGCAGGTAGGGTTCGCCATCTAACAGTGAGTGCAGTGCGGTAGAGTGGGGGGCTTGATGCTCCTTGAAGTGTTGCAGGTATTCATCAATTGAGGTATCCAGCCCACTATCGGAGACAATACGCCCTTCATTCAGTGGATACTCATCTGGGTGGCGCATGGCGACACAGGTGAAGGATTGCACATCATCCGGGAGTTCCAGTGTATCAAGCCATAGAATCAATGCTTCGCTATCGAGCCACCCCTGTTCCAGTTGAGGGATTAATTTGGCAACCTGTCGAGTGCTGGGGGCGTGATAAAAGCCGCCCACTTTAGCCCCTACTGGATGTACTGATCGACCGCCAAGCAGGGTGATCAGCTCATTGCCCAATGCTTGCAGGCGCAGGCCACGGCGTACGGCTTCATCCTCTTTTTGTGCCAGCTCGATAATACTTTGGCAACCGAGAAAGTCGGGGGCTGCCAGCATATGAATATGCAGTGCGTGGCTCTGAATCCACTCACCACAATAAAACACCCGGCGCAGTGCGCGAATCCACGGTGTGGTTTGGGTGTGAAAAATCGATTCGATGGCGTGCACGGCACTCATCTGATAAGCCACCGGGCAGATACCGCAGATACGTGCCACGGTATCGGCTAGATCCTGATAACTGCGCCCCTCTAAAAACTTTTCGAAATAGCGGGGTGGTTCGTAAATGCGTAGTTTTAGATGGGTGATCTTGCCATCTTGAATCGAGAACTCCAGCGCACCTTCGCCTTCAACCCTGGCCAGTACCGGTACGTTGATTTTGATGCTCTTGTCGCTCATGACTGTTTCCGCTTATTGCCGGTGCTTTGAAACGGCTCGGCGGCGCTGTTGATGAAGAGAAATTTTTGCGCGATCTCTCGATCGACCAGCCCAAGCCCTTCCAGTCGATTGGCAAGTGCCGGGCAGTTGGCATCTTCCGCGGGGCCGAAACAGGCGTAACAGCCACGGCCTACGCTGGGGCAGAGTGCGCCACAGCCATTTTGGGTGACCGCTCCCATGCAGGATTCGCCTCTGCTGACCATCACACAGACCTGTTGCTGGCGTTTGCACTCCAGGCAGAGTTTGTCGCGCTCGGGTTTGGGGGTGACGCGAAATAGTAGATCACGCACGGTGGTGATGATCTGCTGGCTGTTAATCGGACAGCCCCAGAGTGCTAGGTCGACCTTGACGTGATCGGATATTGGCTCGGAGTTATCGAGAGTATCAATATATTCCGGCTGGGCGTAAACACCGGCAATCCACTGCTGGGTATCCGCCATGTTGCGCAGTGCCTGAATTCCCCCGGCAGTTGCACAGGCACCCATGCTGATCAGGTAGGCGCTATTGGCCCGTATTTTTTGAATGCGCTCAAGGTCATGCTGAGTGGCGATAGAGCCTTCCACAAAGGCGATGTCGACGCTGGCGTTTTCATCTACTGGGCCTGCCTCGGCAAAGTGCATAATCTCCACCCGATCAGCAAGTGCCAGCAGCGACTCTCCCATGTTGAGAAATGCCAACTGACAACCGTCGCAAGAGCTGAATTTATGCACCGCTATCTTAGGTTTGATCATCAAAACCCCTTCACCTTAAATAATGATTTTATCTGTGTATAGGTGAAGATTGGCCCATCACGGCAAATAAACTTGTCGCCGTACTGGCAGTGGCCACAGTGGCCGATGCCGCAGTGCATGTTGCGCTCCATGGAGAGGTAAAGATCCTCTTCGTTCACACCGCGTGCCAGCATATTTTTGACCACTACTTTCATCATTCCCTCTGGCCCGCACATCACCACCATCACCTGCTCGGGGTTGAAGCGCAGCTGCTCAAACAGGTCGGTGACCCGGCCAATGTGCCACGGCCAGATCGGATCACCGGCATCAGCAGCCAGCAGCACCTGAGTGTCGGCCATCCGTCGCCAGTTGTCGTAGCGTTCGCGCCAGATAAAATCACTGGCGTGTTTGACTCCCTGCACAATATTCAAATGGCCGAAGCGTTCGCGTCGACGCGCCACATACTCAATAACGGAGACCACCGGCGCACAACCGAGGCCGCCGGTAATCACCACCACATCTTTTTGCTCTGCTCGTGCCATCGGCCAGCCGTTGCCATAGGGGCCGCGCAGGCCGATGCGATCACCACGGTTGAGCTGTTCAATGCCGTGGGTGACCCGCCCTACCGCCCGGATAGTGTGGTCGATAATCTGCTCATCCTGTGGGTCAGAGACAATGGAGATGGCCACCTCGCCCACACCGTGCAGATATAGCATATTGAACTGCCCTGGCTTGAAGGTGTAGGCCGCTTGCTGTGTTGGATCGGTCAGTCTCAGTCGCAGAGTGAATAACCCCGGTGACTCCTGAATACGCTCGATAATTTCGGCTTCCAATGGCAGGTAGGGGTTACTCATCTTTGTCACCCTCACCGCAGATGATAGCGGCTTCGGCGGTCAGATCGATGCCAACGGGACACCAGCTGATGCAGCGCCCACAGCCGACACATCCTGAGCGACCGTATTGCGCGTGCCAACCACCCAGTTTATGGGTCATCCACTGGCGGTATTTGGTGCGGGTATCCGGGCGAATGGTGATGCCGTGAATGTAGCTGTGGCCGGGAGAGAAGCAGGAGTCCCACTCACGATGGTGTTCGCTGGATTGACCATCCAGCGCCGCCAGCTCTCCCTCACTATGGCAAAAGCAGGTGGGGCAGACCGCCGTGCAGTTACCACAGCCAAGGCAGCGATCAGCAATTTTTTGCCATTGGGGGTGTTGCAGGTTTTTAAATAGCGCATCGTTTAGGTTTTGGCCGGGTAGCTGACGAGTTTGTTGTTCAGCAGCGTGAGTGAGTGCATGCTCTGCATGCTGTTGTTGAGCCTCAGTGGCGGGTTGAACGGGTAGCTTCTCAAGCAGTGCACCCCCCCGCTGATTGTGCGCTTCCAGCAGGAATCCATCATCCAGCTCGGTGAGCACAATATCGAAGCCGTAATGGGCTTGAGGGCCATCCCCAGTGCTGGCACAAAAGCAGGTGTTTGTGGGGTGGGTGCAGTTAACCGCGATCAACAGCAGCTGTTCGCGACGCTTTTTATAGTAGGGGTCGACCTTCTCTTGCTGCAGAAAGTGTTTATCCTGAAGGTAGAGCGCGGCAATATCACAGGGGCGCACACCAATAATTGCGGTGGGTTTTACTTCTGGCTCCACAGTGGAAAAGTTCAGCTCACCTGTTTTGCTGCGTTGACTGCGCCATAAAACCTCCCGAGGTGTAAATAGATAGGGTTTGATCGCCTGCGGGCCGTTGGCCCAGGCAAACAGACGTGGCGAATCACTCTTCTCCAGGCGGTAGCTGCCGGGTGCCTGCTGGTCGTGGATGCCCTTGGGTAGCTGGTCGACACTGTTCAATGTATCAAAAACAATAGCGCCATCCCGCAGCTGTGGGCCGACGGTGTGATAACCCGCCTCTTGCAGTGTTGTCAGCAAGGTAGGAAAGTTATCACGGGCTAAAAAAGATAGATCTTCTCTCATCTGGCACCTTGTGATTGATGTTGATGTTAAGCTTAGCCCATATTGGGGTGTGATATAAGCGGTCAGTGACGCAAGGGAGTAAAAAAATGTGTTTAGCTATTCCCATGCAGATTCTCTCGATTGATGGCACCACCGCGCGTTGTTCAGCCAACGGTGTTGAACGCGAGGTGAGCCTGTTTTTGATGCAGGATCGCTCATTGAGCATGGGTGATTTTGTGATGGTGCATGTGGGGTATGCGATTGAACAGGTGCAGGCGATAGAGGCGCAGCGTCGTTGGCAGTTGTTCGATGAGATGGATAGATCAGCCGATGCATGAGCTGTCGATCTGTCAGGGGTTGCTGCGGCAGTTGTTGCCGATTGCCGCAAAACATCCGGGGCGATTAATTCAGGTGGTGCTGCGCATCGGCCCGCTCTCTGGGGTAGAAGCGGCTCTGCTGCAAGCCGCTTTCCCCATCGCCGCTAAAGGCAGCGTGGCAGCAGAGGCTGAACTGGTGATTGAGCACTGCCCGTTGCGGGTGCGGTGCCCATTATGTGATGCTGAGAGCGAGGCGAGTGCCAATGATCTACGCTGTGGTGACTGCGGTAATCAACAGACCCGATTGACCAGTGGTGATGAGTTATTGCTGCTGTCGGTTCAATTTAGTGAGGAGTCCAACCATGTGTGATAGCTGCGGCTGCAACATCACCCCCGGTAATCAACACCTGCCACAGCGGGGAGAGGCGGTGGCAGTGCTTCAGGGGTTGTTGGCAGAGAATGACCATCAAGCGCTGCATAACCGGGAACACTTTGATCGCCACGGAGTCTTGGCAATCAATCTGATGTCTTCCCCTGGTGCCGGTAAAACCGCACTGCTGGAGGCGACCATCGCCCGGCTAAAAGATCGTTATCGTATTGCGGTGATTGAGGGGGATCTGGAGACTGAAAACGATGCCGAGCGGATTCGCGCCCAAGGAGTGCCAGCCATTCAGATCACCACCGGCAGCGCCTGTCACTTAGATGCTCACATGCTGCACCATGCACTGCATAAACTTGATCTGGAAAATATTGATCTGCTGTTTATTGAGAATGTCGGCAATCTGGTCTGCCCGGCGGCATTTGATCTGGGGCAGCGTGCCAATGTGACCCTGCTCTCCACCACTGAAGGGGATGATAAACCGGCCAAATACCCGCTGATTTTCCGTGCGGCTGATCTGGTGCTGCTAAGCAAGATTGATCTACTGGCGGTGCTGGATGACTTTGACCCCGCTAAGGCAGAACAGCATCTGCGTAATCTGGCCAGCAGTGCACCGATGTTAAGCCTCTCGGCCCGCAGTGGTGAGGGGATGGAGGCGTGGTTTGAGTGGTTGGCGCAGCAGAAATGCTCTCACCAAGCTGTCAATCGTAGGAGCAAGCTTTAGCTTGCGAAGCAGTGTTATGGTTTGATCGCAAGCTGAAGCTTGCTCCTACCTGCGGGGTTGTATCTAAATTATGTCTACCGAAGCAAAACAGTGGTTATCACGCATTCAAGCACTCAAGCTTCCAAATAGAGTGCACATTATAAATGTGTGTGGTGGCCATGAGCGCTCTATTGCCCAAGCTGGATTGCGTGGACTGTTACCAGAAAATATTGAGCTGATTCCGGGGCCGGGTTGTCCGGTTTGTGTCTGCCCAGAGGAGGATATTTACGCCGCTATCCAACTGGCATTGAGTGAGCCGGTAACACTACTGGCTTATGGTGATCTGTTGCGGGTGCCAGTCAATCTGCCTAAAGGCGAGCCGCGTACCTTGATGGCGGCACGGGCAGAGGGTGCCGATATTCGCCCGGTCGCCTCACCTCAAGAGGTATTGGCCATTGCTCGGGATAACCCGGAAAAGCAGCACTGCTTTTTTATGGCCGGTTTTGAAACCACCACCGCACCGTTGGCAGCAATGCTGGCGGAAGGAGTGCCGGATAATCTCTCTATTCTGCTCTCTGCCCGGCTGACATGGCCTGCGGTGGCGCTACTGCTCAACTCTGATACTCCCGGTTTTGATGCACTGGTCGCCCCCGGCCATGTGGCAGCCATTATGGGGGCGCAGCAGTGGTCATTTGTGGCGCAACAACACCGTGTTGCCACCGCAGTGGCAGGGTTCTCCAGCGAGAGTCTGCTGGCCGCTTTTTATTCCACTTTATGTCAACTGCTTGATGGCCAACCACGGCTGGATAACTGCTATCGTGACGTGGTGCGTGATGAGGGTAATTTAGCTGCACAACGGATCATTGAACAGGTATTAAAAGTAACCGATGCCCATTGGCGTGGTATCGGAGTGATCGCTAACTCCGGTTATACGCTACGTGATGGCTATATGAAGCATGACGCCCGACAGCGCTTCTCGATAGTTGATGATGCCCAGCGCCACCGTGCCGGGTTAATGCCTACCGGTTGTGACTGTACCCAGGTGCTGCTTGGCAAAATCTACCCTAATCAATGCCCACTGTATGGCCGAAGCTGTACCCCGCGCCAACCAGTGGGGCCGTGTATGATTTCAGACGAAGGGGCGTGCCGAATCTGGTGGGCCGCCGGAGTTAAATCTTGAGCGATATCGCTTACCGTTTGCTATTGCGTGGTCGAGTACAGGGGGTGGGGTTGCGGCCGTTTATCTACCGTTTGGCACAGCAACATGGGGTTTGTGGCTGGGTACAAAATGGCATGGGGCAGGTGCTGCTGCATGTGGAGGGTGAGGCTCAAGCGCTCAGCTATTTTTTTGATGAATTGATGAGCGTCCCTGAACCCGCGCAATTTTGTGTGGCCGAAAAGCGGCTGGTGAACGGTGAGTTATCTAGCGAGTTTGTGATTCGCCCCAGTGGGCCCAGTGGGGCCGATGTGCATCTGCTGCCGGACTTGCCACCTTGTGATCACTGCTTACAAGAGCTGTTTGACCCGGACAACCGCCGCTATCACTATCCATTTATCAACTGTAGCCACTGCGGGCCACGCTACACACTGCTTCAACGCCTCCCCTATGATCGCATCAACACCAGTATGGTCGATTTTCCGCTGTGCCAAAGCTGCTCAAAAGAGTATCAAGCGGTAACTGATCGTCGCTTTCATGCCGAGCCGCTGGCGTGTGAGGTGTGTGGGCCAACACTGACTTATCACGCTGGGAGCGAGCGGGTGTCGGGCAGTGAGCTGGCTCTGACTGCCGCCGTGGTGGCAATCAAGCAGGGTAAAATTATTGCTGTAAAGGGAGTGGGGGGGTATCACCTGATCTGTGATGCCCGTAACTCATCGGCGATTCGACGGCTGCGCCAGCGAAAGGGGCGGCCCCACAAACCGCTAGCGGTGATGGGGTTGGCGACACAGCTGGCCGAGCTGGTGGTGCTGGATCAGTTAACGTTGCAAACATTGCATCGCCCCGCAAGGCCAATTGTATTGGCAGTCGCCAGGGTTGATACCGTTGATATTGCTCCTGAATTGAGTGAAATTGGTGTCATGCTCCCCAATAGCCCGCTGCACCATCTGTTGCTGAATGATCTGGCAATACCTCTGATTGCCACCTCCGCCAATCTCAGTGGCGAGCCAGTGCTGACGATGGAAGATGAGGTAGAGCACCGTTTGAGCGAGGTGGCAGATGGCTTTCTACATCATGATCGCACCATCATCCACCCGGCAGATGATCCGCTCTATCGAATTATCGACAACACCCCACGCCCTCTGCGGTTGGGGCGTGGTAATGCACCACTGGAACTAACGCTGCCGTTTACGCTGGATAGGCCACTGCTGGCGCTGGGTGGGCAGATGAAAAACAGTATCGCCTTGGCGTGGCAAAATCGTATTGTATTATCGCCCCACATCGGTGAGCTGCATACCCCCCGCAGCCAACAGTTGCTGGCCGATAGTGTGCAGTGGCTGAGCACCCTTTATCAAATAACCCCTGAAAAAATATTGCTGGATGCGCACCCTGCCTATAGCTATCGACGCTGGGCTAACGCATCGGGCTTGCCGATCCATGAAATTTATCACCACCACGCCCACGCCTCACAACTGACAGGCGAGTATCCTGAGATATCGCGCTGGCTGCTGTTCAGTTGGGATGGTGTCGGATTGGGGCCTGACCAAACATTATGGGGCGGTGAAACGCTATGGGGGCAAGCGGGTGATTGGCAGCGGCTGGCCAGTCTACGTCCCTTTTCTCTTCCCGGAGGTGACAAAGCGGGGCGTGAACCGTGGCGCTCAGCGGCAGCACTTTGCTGGCAGGTTGGGATTGATTACCGGCCACCAGTGGGTGGGGACTTGCTATACCAGGCGTGGAAAAAAAAGCTGAACTGCCACCCAATCAGCTCTATTGGTCGCCTGTTTGATGGTGCAGCCGCACTGCTTGGCTTGTGTAATGAGGTCAGTTTTGAAGGGCAGGCGGCAATGGGGTTGGAGGCGCTGGCCGCCGATACGGTGGCTGATGCCATCGAGCTGCCGCTGGTTCAAGATCAGCAGGGTATCTGGCGTGCCGATTGGGAACCGCTGCTGACAATGTTGCATAATGAACAGTTGAGCACTTCGCAGCGTGCCGCCATCGTCCACGAAAGTCTCGCAGAGATGCTACTTCAACAAGCGCTGCTGTTACGCCAGCAGTGTGGCCAGTTCGCGGTGGGGCTGAGTGGCGGTGTTTTCCAAAACAAACGCCTGAGTGAACGGGTGTTGTTGCTGTTGGAGCAACATAACTTTAAAGCGTGCCTGCCAAATATTGTTCCGGTAAGCGATGCCGGACTGGCTTATGGTCAGGTACTGGCCTATTACCACGCCAACCACAAATAGAAGGGCAAGGGCAGACAGACGCTATGGAAACACTCCCCAGTCATATCACCCTCGCCCACGGCAATGGTGGTTATTACATGCGCCAACTGATTGAACAGCTGTTTGCCAAACACCTTGCCAATCCCATTCTGAATCTGGCCGCCGATGCCGCAACACTACCCCCGATAAATGGAGTGCCAATGGTGACGGTGGATGGTTTTACCGTACAGCCGCTGGAGTTTCCAGGGGGTAATATTGGCTCGCTGGCGGTACATGGCTCGGTGAATGATCTGGCAGTGGCGGGTGGTAGGGCGCGTTATCTTACCCTGTCGGCAATTATTGAAGAGGGGCTGCCAATGGCGCAGTTGCAGCGAGTGATCACTACACTCGCCACGACCGCCAATGACGCGGGTGTACAAGTGGTGTGTGGTGATACCAAGGTAGTACCCCGGGGCGAAGGGAGTGGGCTTTACCTTACCACCACCGCTATTGGTGAGCGGGTTTGCGAACAGCCGTTGGGCATGACAAATATTCAAGTGGGCGATACGATTTTGGTCAGTGGCCCGGTGGGTGATCACGGTACGGCGGTAATGCTGGCGAGAGAACAATTTGGTTTGAGTGGCGAGTTACAATCGGATGTGGCCAATGTTTATCCCCTGTGTGACGCTCTGTATAAGTTGCCGGGGCTGCGTTTTTTACGCGACCCCACCCGTGGTGGTCTCGCCACCGTATTGCATGAGATACAGCAGGCAACAAAGTTGGGAATTTGGCTACAACAACAGGCGATCCCCCTCCGTGAACGGGTAGCAACACTGTGTGAAATACTCGGTTATGATCCCTACTACCTCGCCTGTGAGGGGCGGGTGGTGGCGGTACTGGATAACCAACAAGCTGATGCAGCCTTGGCTCGCTGGCAAGCACTGCCGCAAGGGGAAGAGGCGGCAATTATCGGTGTAGTAACAAATGAACCGCAAAGGGTGGTATTGGAGACCGAGCTGGGTGGTGAGCGAGTACTAGAAGAGTTAGCGGATGATCCGCTGCCGAGGATTTGTTGAATAGCTGTAACTATTCAGCGTGTTTAGATTTTGCCTCAAATCGAGGCATTTTTGCACGGAAAGAGGGGATATGTGACCGATTAAGTACGAAAATAACGAAGAGTTGAGGCAAAAAATGAATACGCGGAGCAGTTACGAATAGCTTTATAAAACGCCTCCTTTAGATATAATAGCGAGCAAAATAATCAGGAGATGAGTTATGGTCAGTCTGGAAACCCCAGTGTGTGAATTTGGCAAACCGGCAATTGATTTTTCACTACCCAGTGTCGATGGAAAAACCTGGAGTCTAGCAGAGTGTGCTGGCCCCAATGGATTGCTGGTGATGTTTATCTGTAACCATTGCCCCTACGTGAAGTCGATTCGTGAGCGTATTGTGCGTGATACTAATGAATTGAAGGCGATGGGGGTGAATTCGGTGGCGATTATGTCGAATGATCCCTCTCTGAATGATGAAGACTCTTTTGAGAATATGAAAAAGATCTCAGACGAGTTTGGTTTTAGTTTCCCCTATCTGTTTGATGAGAGTCAGGCAGTTGCTAAAGCGTATGGTGCGGTTTGCACACCGGATTTTTTCGGTTATAACGGCAAGCTTGAGCTGCAATACCGTGGTAGATTGGATGCTAGTCGCAAAGAGACGGCTGAAGATGGGGTGCGTCGTGATCTGTTTTTAGGGATGAAGGAAGTGGCTGAAACAGGCAGTGGCCCAACAGAACAAATCCCCAGTATGGGCTGCTCAATTAAGTGGAAAAGTGAGTAAAAAACGCCCGGTATCCATAAGCATTTTTGTTTTATGGTTACGCTAAGTTGTTGATTTAATTTGTTTCTGTGATTCCTTGAGGGCTTTCGGCCTTGCTCAAAGCGCACTTTTGTTGGAGAATCGGTGCTCAAAATTTGCTTAAGGCGGCAATTGCGATGTCAATTTGCGCCTTGGTTAGTTAGTAGATCAGGTGTTGACGGGCTGCGGTTCTCCACTTCGTCGGTAAAAATTCATAGGTTGGGAGTAGGTCACCAAGCAGTGGCAGCTCCTGATTGGTCGTAGACTTTTTTCACTAAAACCTTTTAGGGAGGCTTTAATGCCATCACGTAGAGAATTAGCCAATGCCATCCGTGCGTTAAGTATGGATGCTGTTCAAAAAGCAAATTCGGGTCACCCTGGTGCACCGATGGGTATGGCGGATATCGCTGAAGTATTGTGGAACAGCCACATGAAATTCAACCCGACAAATGCAAAGTGGGCAGATCGCGACCGTTTCGTACTTTCGAATGGTCATGGCTCCATGTTGATCTACTCTCTATTGCACCTGTCAGGTTTCAATCTCAGCATGGATGACATCAAGAGCTTCCGTCAGCTGCATGCTAAAACAGCAGGTCACCCTGAGTATGGTTATGCGGACGGCATTGAGACCACCACCGGCCCTCTGGGTCAAGGCATTACCAACGCGGTGGGTATGGCGATTGCTGAGCGCACTTTGGCGGCGCAATTCAATAAGCCGGGTCACGATATTGTTGATCATCATACTTACGCCTTCATGGGCGATGGTTGTTTGATGGAAGGGCTGTCACACGAATCGTGTGCGATGGCTGGTACTCTGGGTCTTGGCAAGTTGATCGCATTCTGGGATGACAATGATATTTCTATTGATGGTCACATTGGTGACTGGATGGAGAAAGGCGTTCCTGGTCGTTTCAAATCATATGACTGGCATGTTATTGCTGATGTTGATGGTCATGATCCCGAGGCGATCAATGCCGCGATTGTTGAGGCGAAGTCGGTAACAGATAAGCCAACGCTGATCTGTACTCGTACCATCATCGGTTTTGGTTCACCCAATATGAGCGGTTCGCATGACTGCCACGGTGCCGCATTGGGCCACGATGAAATTGCTCTGGTTCGTAAGGAATTGGGCTGGACAGCTGAGCCATTTGAAATTCCATCAGATGTCTATGCCGGTTGGGATCACAAAGAGCAAGGTGCTACTGATGAAGCAGCCTGGAATAGCAAGTTTGATGCGTATAAAGCAGCATTCCCAGCTGAAGCGGCAGAGTTTGTCCGCCGCATGTCAGGCGAACTTCCAGCCAACTTTGAAGTTGAAATGGATAATTTCATTGCTAAGACCCAGGCTGATATGCCTAACATTGCATCACGCAAAGCGTCACAAAATGCAATTGAAGCGATGGGCCCACTGTTACCAGAGATGTTTGGTGGTTCTGCCGATTTGACCGGCTCTAACCTGACCAACTGGTCTGGTACCGTCAAGGTGACACCAGAAAATGCAGACGGTAACTACCTCTCATGGGGGGTGCGCGAATTTGGTATGGCACACATGATGAACGGTATGGTTCTTCATGGTGGTTTCAAAGTTTATGGCGCAACTTTCTTCATGTTTATGGAGTTTATGCGTAATGCCCTGCGTATGTCGGCACTGATGAAAATTGGTACGATCTACGTTTATACCCACGACTCAATTGGTCTGGGCGAAGATGGCCCGACTCACCAGCCGGTTGAGCAGTTGGCCACAATGCGTGTCATTCCTGGTTTCCAGACCTGGCGTGGTTGTGATGCCATCGAGTCAGCAGTTTCCTGGAAAGTGGCGATGATGCGTGGTAATGCACCAACTGCATTGGTCTTCTCGCGTCAAACCCTGACCCCGATGCCGCGTACTGCAGAGCAAGTAGCAAACATCGAAAAGGGTGGCTACGTATTGAAAAACTGTGCAGGTACACCTGATATTATCTTTATCTCCACGGGTTCCGAGGTTGGTTTAGCGGTTGATGCAGCAGAGGCGATGGATGCCAATGTACGTGTTGTTTCGATGCCTTCAACCTGTGCCTATGATGCACAAGATCAAGCCTATAAAGATTCGGTATTGATTCCGGGTGTTAAGCGCGTAGCGATTGAGGCCGGTGTTGACCAGTCCTGGTACAAATATGTTGGCCTGGATGGTGGTGTGGTTTGTATGTCGACCTTTGGTGAGTCTGCACCCGCTGGCGAACTGTTCAAGCAGTTTGGCTTCACCGTTGAGAATGTTGTGGCAACGGCAAATAAAGTTTTGGGCAAGTAATTATTATAAAGTCAGACCTGCACGACAGGTCTGGTGATTTTTAGGAGCTAAAAAATGACGATTAAAATTGGTATTAACGGATTTGGCCGTATCGGCCGTATGGCTTTCCGCGCAGTGGCCCAAGAGTTCACTGACATGGAGATCGTAGGCATCAACGACCTGTTGGATGCAGACTACTTGGCTTACATGCTGAAATATGATTCAGTTCACGGTCGTTTTGACGGTGACGTTTCAGTAGAAAACGGTAACCTGATCGTAAATGGCAAGACCATTCGTCTGACGGCTGAACGTAACCCGGCTGACCTGAAATGGGACGAAATTGGCGCGGACATCATTCTGGAGTGTACAGGTTTCTTCCTGACCGAAGAGAGTTGCCAAGCGCACATTGATGCAGGTGCCAAAAAAGTGGTTCAATCTGCACCTTCTAAAGATGCAACGCCGATGTTTGTATACGGTGTGAATCACGAGAAATATGCCGGTGAAGCAATCAGCTCTGCCGCTTCTTGCACCACTAACTGCCTAGCACCACTGGCGAAAGTTATCAACGACAACTTCGGCATCAAGCGTGGTTTGATGACAACAGTACATGCGGCAACTGCTACTCAAAAAACGGTTGATGGCCCTTCAATGAAAGACTGGCGTGGTGGTCGTGGTATTTTGGAAAATATCATTCCTTCATCGACGGGTGCGGCCAAGGCGGTTGGCGTGGTGCTTCCTGAGCTGAACGGCAAGCTAACCGGTATGGCTTTCCGCGTACCCACTTCGGATGTTTCTGTTGTTGATCTGACTGTCGAGCTGAACAAGAGTACCTCTTACGATGATATTTGCGCCGTAGTTAAGAGTGCTTCTGAAGCGCCGGGCATCGGTGAAACACTGGCTTACACGGATGAAAAGGTCGTTTCCACTGACTTCCGTGGTATCGGCTATTCATCAATCTTTGATGCCGGTGCCGGTATCGCTCTGGACGGTACGTTTGTTAAGCTGGTCGCCTGGTATGACAATGAGTACGGTTACACCTGTAATATGATGCGTTTTGTGCGCCATGTAGCAGCAAACTAACGTTTGTTAGTTTGAAGTAGGGCGTGGGGGGCGATCAATCTCCATGCCCTGCCACTGCTTTAGTCGAGAGGGATTTGTTGAGGTGCTAAACATCACCAAATTTCTTTTAAATAAATAATCGTAGAGAGATGCCCATGTCTGTAATTAAAATGACTGATCTTGACCTGTCTGGTAAGCGTGTACTGATTCGCCAAGACCTGAATGTGCCGGTAAAGAATGGCAAAGTAACGTCAGATGCGCGTATTCGTGCTTCACTACCGACGATTCAAAAAGCATTGGCAGCGGGCGCTGCGGTCATGATTATGTCTCACCTGGGTCGCCCGACTGAAGGTGAGTATGCTGAAGAGTTTTCTTTGGCTCCGGTTGCAGAGCACATGAGTGGCCTGTTGGGTAAAGAGATTAAAATAGTTAAGGACTACCTGGGTGGTGTTGAGATTGCCGCAGGTGAAGTCGCGATTTTGGAAAATGTACGCTTCAACAATGGCGAGAAGAAGAATGACGATGCACTGGCCAAGCAGTATGCTGCACTGTGTGATGTGTTTGTGATGGATGCGTTTGGCACCGCACATCGTGCACAAGGCTCTACTCACGGAGTTGCCAAGTTTGCCCCCATCGCATGTGCTGGCCCACTGTTGGCGGGTGAGCTGGACGCACTAGGCAAAGCACTGGATAATCCAGCACGCCCAATGGTTGCGATTGTCGGTGGTTCCAAAGTGTCTACCAAACTGACGGTGCTTGAGTCACTTTCTCAGGTTGTCGATCAGTTGATCGTTGGTGGTGGTATCGCGAATACCTTCATTGCGGCGGCAGGCCACAATGTTGGCAAGTCACTGTATGAAGCGGACTTGATCGGTACTTGTGAAAAACTGACTGCAGATGCTAAGGCTCGCGGTGGTGATATTCCGGTTCCGACGGACGTAGTGTGTGCAAAAGAGTTTGCAGAATCAGCCGCAGCAACGCTGATGCCGGCAACGGATGTGGCTGATGATGATATGATTTTTGATATTGGCCCCGATAGTGCAGCGGCATTAGCAGAAGTGATCAAGTCGGCAGGTACTATTGTATGGAATGGCCCGGTTGGCGTATTTGAGTTTGACCAGTTTGGTGAAGGCACCAAGGCGATTGCGATGGCGATTGCCGAATCTCCCGCATTCTCAATTGCCGGTGGTGGTGATACCCTGGCAGCAGTTGATAAGTACGGCATTGCTGATAAAATATCTTATATCTCCACTGGTGGCGGTGCTTTCCTGGAATTCTTGGAAGGTAAAAAACTGCCAGCAGTTGTTGTTTTAGAAGAACGCGCAAACGGCTAAGTAAAGATAAAACATGGCCCCCTCATGATCGGGGGTCTGTACGTTATATAAACGATAGACTCTTGGAGCTCTACACTTGTTAAGAAGAACAAAGATCGTTGCGACGCTTGGTCCTGCCACAGATGACCCCAAAATGATTGATAAAATCATTGAAGCCGGTGTCGATGTGGTTCGCCTCAATTTTTCACACGGCACACCAGAAGAACATCGTGAGCGCGCAGAACGTGTTCGCAATCGGGCTCGGGCGCACGGTCGTCAAGTGGGTGTGCTTGCCGATCTGCAAGGCCCCAAAATTCGTATTGAACGCTTTCGTGACGGCAAGATTTTTTTAAATGAAGGCGACAGTTTTGTTTTGGACGGTGCGCTAGGAAGCGATGATGGTGACCAGGAACGTGTTGGTATCGCCTACAAAGAGTTGGTTAACGATGTTAAACGTGGTGATACTCTGCTGCTTGACGATGGTCGCCTGGTTTTTTGGGTTGACGAGGTGACGGATGCCGAAGTTCGCTGCCAGGTGAAAATGGGTGGTTATCTCTCTGATCGCAAAGGTATCAATTTGCAGGGTGGTGGCTTGTCTGCCTCCGCATTGACCGATAAAGACAAAGAAGATATTAAAACCGCCGCATCAATTCAGGCAGATTATCTGGCCGTCTCATTTCCTCGTTGTGGCGAGGATATGGAGTATGCACGCAAGCTGTTTCGTGAAGCCGGTGGCCACGGTGCGTTGGTTGCCAAGATAGAACGTGCGGAAGCCATTCTGCCAGGCGTGATTGAAGGAATTGTTGCTGCTTCTGATGTGATTATGGTGGCGCGTGGTGATCTGGGTGTTGAGATTGGTGATGCGGCTCTGCCGCCAGTGCAGAAGGCGCTGATCAAGCAAGCACGCTCAATGAATAAAGTGGTCATTACTGCGACTCAAATGATGGAGTCGATGATTGAAAACCATATTCCGACGCGGGCCGAAGTGTTCGATGTCGCTAATGCGGTGTTTGATGGAACAGATGCGGTGATGCTGTCGGCAGAAACAGCGGCTGGGAAATTCCCCCACCTTGCGATTGCGGCAATGGATCGTATTTGTCGTGAGGCAGAAAAACAGAGTTCGGTTAAAGAGTCCGACCACCGTATCAATACCAAATTTAAGAGTATCGATGAAGCGATTGCACTTTCAACCATGTATGCAGCCAATCACTTGGGTGTAAAGGCAATTGCCGCGCTGACTGAGTCTGGCTCTACGCCGTTATGGATGTCACGTATTAGTTCCGGTATTCCCATCTATGCGATGACCTCAAAGGTAGAAACTCGCCGCAAAGTGACGCTCTATCGCGGTGTTTACCCGGTTAGCTTTGAAACCGATAAACGTGACCATGCAGCGGTTAATTTGGATGCGGTTGAAGAGTTACGACGCCGTGGTGCAGTTCGCAATGGTGATCTTGTTATCTTGACCAAGGGTGACATGATGGGCGTATTGGGTGGTACTAATGCCATGAAGATCGTCAAGGTTGGCGAAATGGTTGACCCAGAATAAATATTTCTGGTGTGAGTTTTTTCTCACACCAAAACAAGTAGCATATACGTATTACTTAATTAATTGAGGAGATAATAATGGCTCTTATTTCAATGCGCCAATTGCTGGATCATGCCGCTGAAAACAGTTATGGCTTGCCCGCTTTCAATGTAAACAACATGGAGCAAGTGCATGCGATTATGCAGGCAGCCGATGCGGTTAATGCCCCGGTCATTATGCAGGGATCTGCTGGTGCGCGTTCATATGCAGGCGAACCGTTCCTGCGTCACTTGATCATAGCGGCAACTGAAATGTACCCTCACATTCCTGTTTGTATGCACCAGGATCACGGTGCCTCTCCTGATATTTGCTTCCGCTCTATCCAGTCTGGTTTTACTTCGGTCATGATGGATGGCTCTCTGGAAGCTGATGGCAAAACGCCTTCATCTTTCGAATACAATGTTGACGTCACCAAAAAAGTCTCTGAGCTAGCCCACGCCTGCGGTGTTTCTGTTGAGGGTGAGTTGGGTTGCCTAGGTTCACTGGAAACGGGTGAAATGGGTGAAGAAGATGGCCACGGTGCTGAAGGCAAGTTGGACCTGGATATGTTGCTGACTGACCCCCTGGAAGCAAAAGAGTTTGTTGAGCAGACCGGTTGTGATGCACTGGCTATTGCTATCGGTACTTCACACGGTGCTTACAAGTTCTCAAGCAAGCCGACGGGTGAGGTGCTGCGTATCGACCGTATTGCTGAAATTCATGCGGTTATTCCGAACACTCACCTGGTTATGCACGGCTCTTCTTCTGTGCCACAGGAGTGGTTGGAAATTATCAACCAATATGGCGGTGAGATGGCGCAAACTTATGGCGTACCCGTTGAAGAGATCATTGAAGGGATCAAGTCGGGCGTGCGTAAAGTTAATATCGATACTGATTTGCGTATGGCATCTACCGGTGCGATTCGTCGCCATCTGGAAGAGAACAAGTCTAACTTCGATCCACGCAAGGCATTAAAAGCATCGACAGCCGCAATGTCTCAAATCTGTAAAGACCGCTATGAAGCGTTTGGTGCAGCAGGCCATGCAGCAAAAATAACGGCTAAGTCTCTTGAGACGATGATCGATTTTTACGCTAAATAAATCGTTAATCGGCTCCATAAAAAGGCTGCTTTTTTGCAGCCTTTTTTTATGCCTGCAACGTAACTATTCAGCACAGTAGAAAATAAGTATGTAGCTGTTTTTAATGCGGAAATGGTGGGTTTCAGGGGTGAGCTGAATAGTTACCCTGAAACATTGTGTGGAGTGTAGGTTAAGTGCAACGGTGCCAGGGAGGCACCGTTATTCTGGAGAGTCGTTTAGTGGGAACCCAGGCTTTTAACTTGGCTTTGGGTATTACTGCGTTGTTCAACGATCCCAATTGATGGGTTGGCTGATTGCTCGGCACGAATAACCTCATCGGCATAACCGGATTGGTCTAAAAGGTCTTGAATCGTAATATTGCCAAGGTAATGCGACACCTTGCGGCTGAGTTCATCCCAGAGCAGGTGGCTGAGGTCGTTAACATTTTTATTGCTGTTGTTCAGGGCGTTGGCGTCATCATCCACCGCTTCCAGTACTTGTGCAATCGTGATTTCCTGTGGTGGGCGTGCTAGACGATAGCCTCCCCCAGGACCTCGGGTACCATGAACAAGCTCATGTTTTCGTAGTCGGGCGAATAACTGTTCCATGTAAGACATGGAGATCTCTTTGCTAACCGATATATTGTTAAGTGTTGTTGGCCCAAAAGGTGCCTTCAGTACCAGATCCATAATGGCGGTAACTGCGTATCGTCCTTTTTTAGACAGTTTCATGACTTCCTCCCATGTTTCTTATGTGTCCCTCCGTTGTTAGCAAGGGTTGTGTTTCTCTGCTTATTATACAACTAATTTTTTAGTTACAATTATGTTTATCATGAAAGGGGGGCACTAGACAATCTCATATTTACGGTGATTGTGTTGGTGCTTTTGTTTTGTGGTCCATGTCACGCTTTTCATGGGAAAATACGGGGAGTTACGCTGTTTTATTCGTGTTCCTAGGAGCCTGTCCGAGAACAGACTGACCTACTGCGAGCAAGCCATTTTGGCCAGATTTTCCGAAAAAATCTGACTCAAAATGGCTTTCTCTCGCTACGACTCCCCAAGTCCGACAGCCTGCTAGCTGATTCCTTTTTCTGATCATTTTAAATGCAATAACTTTAAGTCTATGAGGCCATCAGTTGTTGACGTTTTTTATAAAAACCGACAACTTGGTGAGTGAAGCCGCTTATCAAGGGTGCCCTGCTCAGGCTATACTAGGCAACAATTTTTAATCGAACAGACAATAAGGGTAGCGATTGTGAGTGATGACTCCAGCTCAGTCACCAAACCGAGACATGATGTAAAGACCTTCCAGGGCCTCATTTTCGCCTTGCAAGAGTATTGGGCGGCCCAGGGTTGTGCCGTGTTGCAGCCATTGGATATGGAGGTGGGCGCAGGCACATTTCACCCCGCTACCTTCTTACGCGCGATCGGCCCCGAGCCGTGGGCTGCCGCCTATGTTCAGCCCTCACGCCGGCCCACCGATGGCCGCTACGGTGAAAACCCCAATCGACTACAACACTACTATCAGTTTCAGGTGGTGATTAAACCCTCTCCATTGAATATTCAGGAACTCTACCTGGACTCTCTGCGGATGTGCGGAATTGACCCGCTGGAGCATGATATCCGTTTTGTTGAAGATAACTGGGAGTCCCCCACACTGGGTGCCTGGGGGCTCGGCTGGGAGGTTTGGCTGAATGGTATGGAGGTGACACAGTTTACCTACTTCCAACAGGTGGGTGCACTGGAGTGCAAGCCAGTGACGGGTGAGATCACCTATGGTCTGGAGCGCATTGCAATGTACCTGCAAGGGGTTGAAAGCATTTATGATCTGGTCTGGGCGAACGGTCCCCAGGGGAAAATAAGCTACGGCGATGTGTTTCACCAGAATGAAGTGGAAGCCTCCGCCTACAACTTTGAACATGCGGATGTTACCGCGCTGTTTACGCAGTTTGATCACTACGAAGCAGAGAGTAAAAAACTGATTGAGTTGGGGCTGCCACTGCCCGCTTATGAAATGGTGCTGAAAGCTTCCCACACCTTTAATCTGCTGGATGCCCGGCATGCTATTTCGGTCACCGAGCGTGCCCGCTTTATTGGCCGGGTCCGGGCGCTCTCTCGTGCAGTGGCGCAAAGCTACTATGAACGACGAGAAGCACTTGGCTTCCCCATGTGTCAGCAGGAGTCAAAATGATGAGTGAAAAGCGTAGCCTGTTGATCGAAATTGGTACCGAAGAGCTGCCACCCAAAGCGCTGAAGCGACTTTCAGACGCCTTTGGCGCAGGTGTCATTGAAGGCATTCGTGATGCTGACTTGCACTTTGGTGAGGTTAAACTTTACGCCTCGCCCCGTCGCCTGGCAATTTTGATTCAAAACCTGGATTTGCAACAGCCCGATAAACAAGTAGAGCGCCGGGGGCCTGCGGTAAAGGCGGCATTTGATGCCGATGGCAAGCCAACCAAAGCGGTGCAGGGGTTTGCCCGAGGTTGTGGGGTCGATGTTGAGCAGCTTAAACAGATCGATACCCCCAAAGGAGCGTGGCTGGTCTACCGCAGTGAGCAAAAAGGGGAGGCCACCGCCGCCCTGATACCGGGTATTGTCCAATCCTCGCTCGATAAACTGCCGATTCCCAAGCGTATGCGCTGGGGTGATTTAGCCACAGAGTTCGTTCGTCCGGTACATTGGGTTGTGCTGCTGCTGGGTGATGAGGTACTCGACGGTGAGGTGCTGGGTATCAAGGCGGGCCGCGAGACCCGTGGCCACCGCTTCCACAATCCGGGCACCCTGTATATTGGTGAACCAGAAGCCTACGCACCGCTGCTGGAGACCGAAGGGTATGTGGTGGCTGATTTTGCAGTACGCCGTGAAGCGGTACGTGCACAGATTCTCGCCGCGGCTGCTGAAGTGAAGGGCACCGCGGTGATTGATGACGCGCTGCTGGATGAAGTGACCTCAATGGTGGAGTGGCCTCGCGCCATTGTCGGTGATTTTGAGACCCGCTTCCTGGCGGTGCCTGCGGAAGCGCTGATTACCACCATGAAGAGCAATCAAAAATATTTTCACCTAGTGGATGACGCGGGTAAATTGATGCCCCACTTCATCACCATCAGCAATATCGCCAGCAGTAACCCAGCTGCGGTGAAAGAGGGAAATGAGCGGGTGATTCGCCCGCGTCTGGCCGATGCCGATTTTTTCTGGAGTCAGGATCGTAAACAGCGACTGGATAGTCGTCTTGAGAGCCTGCACAGCGTGGTATTTCAAAACAAACTGGGCACTCTTTATGATAAATCACAGCGCATTGAACGTCTGGCCGCAGAGGTAGCGGCTGAGATGGGTTGTGATACCGGGCAAGCCGCACGTGCTGCACTGCTCTCTAAATGTGACCTGATGACCGATATGGTTGGCGAGTTCCCCGAATTACAGGGGATTATGGGGCGTTACTACGCGACTCACGATGGTGAAAATAGTGCGGTTGCGGTGGCGTTGGATGAGCAGTATATGCCGCGCTTTGCCGGCGACCAGCTACCACAGGGTGGTGTCGGGCAAGCGGTGGCGATTGCCGACAAGCTGGATACACTGGTCGGTATTTTTGCCATCGGCCAGATGCCTACCGGCGATAAAGACCCCTTTGCTCTGCGCCGCGCTGCACTGGGTGTGCTGCGTATCCTGCTGGAGAAACAGCTGGATATTGATCTGCTGGAGACGCTACGCAAAGCGTGCACCACCTTCCGTGCACAAGATGTTACCCGGGATCTTTTCCCAACCACAGAGTCAAGTGATGAGACGGCAGTAGCGGTGTTTGACTTTATGATGGAGCGCCTGCGGAGTTATTTCCAGGAGAAGGATTATCATATTGATGAGTTTGAAGCGGTGTCTGCTGTCCGCCCTGTTCGACCAAATGACTTCGCGCAGCGCATTGAAGCGGTGCGCCTATTCCGCACCCTGCCCGAGGCTGAAAGCCTGGCGGCTGCCAATAAACGTATTCATAATATTTTGAAAAAGGTGAAGGGAGAGCTGTCCGAAAAACTGGACAGAACACTACTGGTTGATGCCGAAGAGCGGGCGCTGGCCGATGCGGTTGAAGGGTTGAGTGATGAGGTTAATCGGCTGTTTGACCAGCGTCGTTACCAGGAGGCACTGAGCCGCTTGGCCAGCCTGCGCGAGCCGGTGGATAACTTCTTCGACCACGTGATGGTGATGGCCGACGATAAGGTGTTACGCCACAATCGTTTGGCACTACTGCATCATCTGCAAACGCTGTTTTTACGGGTGGCTGACTTGTCACGCTTGCAATAGGGCTTTCGACGTTGAGTACAAAACCACGCTGGATTATTTTGGATCGTGATGGGGTGATCAATCAGGACTCTGATCACTACATCAAATCACTGGATGAATTTATTTTTATCCCTGGTAGCCTAGAAGCAATTGCAGCGCTCTCACGAGCAGGCTTCAATGTGACAGTGGCCACCAACCAATCGGGTATCGCCCGGGGTTACTATGACCTTGCAACCCTGGAAAAAATGCACCAAAAACTGCAGCGCGAGTTGGCTGGATTGGGGGCTGAAGTCACCGACATTATCTACTGCCCCCACGGCCCTGACGAGCAGTGTGACTGTCGCAAGCCGAAGCCAGGAATGTACCGGACATTGGCAGAGCGTCATCACTTTGAGTTAGCTGCTGTGCCAGTTATTGGTGATTCGCTGCGGGATCTACAGGCGGCACAACAGGTGGGTGCGCGGCCAATACTGGTGCGTACCGGCAAAGGAGAGCGAACCCTGGCCAAAGATGAAGGGCTTGATGGAATTCCTGTTTATGATGACCTGTCTGCTGCCGTGAACGCACTATTGGCGGAGGATAAATAATTAATGATGTTTTTACGTTCACTACTGTTCACCGTAGGCTCGCTGTTGGCGTTGCTGGTGGTTTTTTTGGTTGGCATGTTTCTGTTTCTACTGCCATTCCGAATGCGTTACGCCTGGTTCACCCGTTGGGCCTGGTTTAATCTGCATTGGCTACGTATCACCTGCGGTATCCACTATGTGGTGGAAGGGCGGGAGAACATTCCAGACCAGCCCTGTATCATCTTTAGTAAACATCAATCGACATTTGAAACCCTGGCACTACAAATTATCCTGCCCCCACAGGCGTGGGTGCTAAAGCGTGAACTATTGTGGGTGCCGTTTTTTGGCTGGGGGCTGGCGCTCTGCCGACCAATTGCCATTGACCGGGGGGCCGGGCGCAAAGCGGTAAAGCAGATTGTGAAGCAGGGGATTGCCCGCTTGAAGCAGGGGCAGTGGGTGCTGATTTTCCCCGAGGGGACCCGTGTTGCACCGGGTGAGAAAAAACGCTACGGCATCGGTGGCGCTATTCTTGCCCATCAAAGCGGCTATCCGGTACTGCCGGTGGCTCACAATGCCGGTGAACTATGGCGTAAAAAACAGTTTATAAAAAAGCCCGGTACTATTCGCATCGTCATTGGTCCGCTGATTCGCAGTGATGACAAAGATGCGCAAACAATTAATGCCGATGCCGAGGCGTGGATTGAATCCACAGTTGAGCAGATCTCCAATAGCAAAAATCAGCCGGTGGGGCGCTATGAAAAAGCAGCTGAAAAACGCAGCCCTGTCTCCTCTAATCGCGGCTCATAACCATCGATCTTGGTAAGTGTATCCATGCGGGCCAGGACAACTACAGGCTGTTGATCACCTGAGTTCATTCCAGGCACCAGTAGAGGTCTCACTGCGTTTGAAACCAAAGCCAATGCCGTCACTCGCTTCTACTGTTTTAGGTGGTTGATGTACTCGTTATTGCTTACCAAGAAAATGGAATTGCAATATACTCTGTCCGCATGAAAATTGCGCATCTGTAGGTTTTTTTGCTGGCTTTGCAAGCAACTGTAGTAACACGGTAAATTGAATTACCGTGTTTTAAAAGGATAATGTTGTGAATGTTAAATCGGAATCATCTGTTTCCCCTTCCCTTGAATATCGCCTCTCTTCGCATTTGAGAAGCTTTTTGTTGCCGACAAAGCATAGGCTAGGTTTATCGATATTGTTGATTTTTATTACCAATGTACTGATAGACGCTACCGTGTATGCAGGTGATAGTTTAGCCATCCAGCATGAATACATTGTCGCGGAAGAGACTGTTTATGGTGATAAAGCTGAAATCTTATATAAAACGGACAACATCTATATTAATGTCGCGAAGCCTAATAATGCAGGTGTTTCTAAAAATGCTTTTTCACTCATTAGTCCTCTGTCCCAGCAAAAAATTTACATCGTTAATACCCCAACCTTTAACCCTAAAATAGGCGACACTCCAGCAGAGACCATTGTATTGGATGTTGGCCTGACAAATCCGGATATCTGGTTGAAAGATATAGAAATTCTAGGTAAAAAAGCAAATCTCGTGATTATCGGCCGGAATATCTATGTTAGAGGTGATTCTGTTATTAAAAATGCACAAAGAGTAGTTTTGGCCACAGGAAGGCCTTCTTATACTGTTGATGGTGCTTTGGATTTTGTGGAAGTGGGTGAAAGTCTTGGGGCTGGAATCGGCGCTGACAGTGGACTCATATATGTACTTTCAAGCGGCTTTAGCGCGCCAGGTGCAATGTTTGTTGATTTAGTCAGTAGCCATATTTTAAGTAGCCGCATTAGTACCAACTTGCGAGGCAAGCGGGTGGAGGGGCAGGTGGTAGTCGATAAGCATGGTGATTTGGAAATTGCCTCAGGCGAAGTGCAGATTAGCGCAGGTTTCGGTACGTTTGACTATAAAAGCTCAACCTTTACCCCCGCGCAATTGCATGAATCGTATTATGTTGGAAATGTAATGACCTTGAGTGACGATTTTAGATCAGGAAGTATTCGGGTTAATGCATACGGAAGAGCAGGAGTCAGTATACATGGAAAATTGCGTACCGTGGCTGATCTTACAATGGCCTCAATTTATGGCAATACTACGGTTATTCCTGATGGCTCAATTTACATTAATTCATACGGCGATATAAGGATTAGAGACAGCCTGCAAGCAAAAAATAAAATTGAATTAAATTAAATGCACATTACAGCACTTACATAAGTCCATTTGACGACGTGGCTTGGGGCAGCCTTGAGGCAAAAACCGTTAATATTTCCTCTAGTGATTATTTTAGAAATGAGACAGGTCATATCTCAGCAGAAAAGGTCTATATAGCTGCAGCAGTAATACACAATTATGGTGATATTTTTGCAGATTATGGTGTTTATTTATCAGGCGAAAATGAGATTAAGAACGGATTTGGTGGAAAGATTCTCGCTAAGGAAATCGCCTTGGTATCCGACGGCTTGGTCTTTAACGGCTCGGGATGGTTTGAGGGTGATTTTGAGGATTATATTGATGATATACATATGCCAGATGGATATACCTATGAGCCATTTCTGGACTTTAATAATATTGATACTAGTAATAATGAATCAATAATATGGGGAGAATTTGTTGAAATTTATGCCTCCAGTTTTGTGGCGGTTAATCCTTATGAAAAAAACATCCCTCCTGAGGATAAAGACCTTCCTTTTATTTTAGATCCAGGCCTAAGTAATCAGGTTGTAGTTTCGGCTGACTATCATTTGAAAATTGATGTTGAGAATACATTTTTAAATCGCTCCGCGGTTGTTGAGTCTGTCTATGGCAGCTTTAATTTGAATTCAAGTAAAATTGAGAATGAGCGGGATTTTGCAATATCCACGTCTACGGTTGAAATACCTGGAGAAAACACGGTCGTACATACCGACTATATAAGTCGCCTTTCTCCAGCCGGGCGAATTTCCAGCGGGAGCAACTTGGTGATAAGCGCGGATAGTCTGTTTAACAATAGCAGTACAATTGAAGTTTTTGGTGCTTTGGATGCCAATGTCAGGCTGGTGGACATGGTGGGTAAAGAGTTACAAAAAGAGAGTGTTAAAACCATTTATACCCGTCACAGTCAACGCATCTGCTCTAAGCGTAAGTGGGGGGCATGTGTTGATCGCACGACAAACCGATGGACAACCAGCAAAGAGGTTTCAGAATCAGAAAAGCTAGGAGACATACCTTTTGTTATGTATCTGGAAGGCGCGTTACCGCCTGGTTTTGGCTATGAAGCATTTAAGATGAATGGCGTGGTTCAGTGATAACACAATGGTTTTCGATAACGAGTGGAAAACCAAGCCGTCAATACGTGAAAATGACCTATTGATAACACCCTGAATCCCTCACTGTTTATTGATGTTTTGCCACGCAGGCAGCCCTGATACGCTTGGTTTATGGCCAGCATAGTAATTGTTAAAGGAATAGGTAATGTACTCCCAGATTGAAAAAATGGACAAGAATTTTCCCACCCCTCCACGTTGGAAGAAGGTTGTCTCTTCGATATTAAGTTTTCTGATACTTTTTCAGTCAACTTCTTATGTCTATGCTTCAACCGCACAGTTTGTTGACATGCTAAGCAATTCGCATAGTTATGAAGTAGACAGTGCGAATCATGAGCAATTATACAAAGGTGTATTCACACCAACAGAGCCACATCTTGATGGCATGGCCTATTTTTACGATTCGCTTAAAGAAAGTGATTATCAAGCTTTTAATGGTGCCACGCTGGTGCCCGTCGACGTGGCAGGCATATCCATTTTTATCCCCTACGTGCCCGCCATGCCCACTCGTATTGGTACGTCCTACGTAGAGTCCGGGTTAATTCGCTACCAAATGACGGAGTTGCTTGGACGTGGCTGGATTGGAGGGCGTGGCTACACGAGTTATAACCAGCAAAGCCACGACCTTTATGACAAAGGGCTTGAGTTTCTTGCCGCAAAAAATTTGAAATTTGGTCAACCGCTAACCCCAGAGTTAAAAGCGGGCTTAATAGAGGATATGATTTGGCCGGAAATTCGACTGGTCAATGGTCAAGAGGTTCTTTTTCCCATTGTTTACCTGACCGATGAAACCATTGCTGCACACAAAATTACCGGCTCTACCCTGGCAGCTGACTCTGCAAATTTTGACACCTTCTCTTTTGCTGCAACGGGTGTCGATATCAATATACGCCGCAATGTGATTATCAATGTTAGAGATGACTTTATTCTTACCGGCGGCGGCATTACGGCGGGTGAGGATCTAAATATTACCGCAGGGCGCAATATTGAAAATTATTCCGGTGCAATGTCTGCGGATAGCATTAATTTAGTTGCTCAGGAAATTTACAACGGCACCCTCGTGACACAACACCACTATGCCCACGGTTACGACTCTCAGTTTGACACCGTCGGCACCATTACCGCAGTGGGTGATATCAATATCAACTCATTCGGTCAGGTGGTATTTGAGGGGGGCAGCGCATCGGCACAGGGCGATATCCGCATACAGGCTGACGGCAACATTATTCTGATTAGCAAAGAAGCCATCGATGAACAGAGTCAGTCAGGCCGCAATTGGGAATATCAGGAACGCTCACTGACCAACCTTCAAACCCAGCTCTCCGCTGCGGACTCCATCTCACTGCTCTCTGGTGGGCAGATATACATACAGGGTGCGCAAGTGGAAGCGCAAGGGCTTCTTGAAATTCTCTCTGCTTACGGCGTGCAAGTACTGAATGATGTTGATTACCACTCCACCTATTCGTATATGGAGTGGGATAGTACTGATCCGCTGGCTGACGCGGCAGCTATTGGTGCGATTGGCATTGGTGGTGGTACCGAAGGCAGTGTCACCAAAAGAACAAATCGAGAAGACGTGGTGCGGGCACTGTTAAGCGCTGGTAAAGATCTGCGTATTTACACCACCAATGGCGACATTACCCTGAGGGCTGTACGTGCTGTCTCTGATGGGGTGATCGACCTGATCGCGCCAGACGGCTCCATCAATATTGAGCTTGCGATTAGCCGGGATCTCTATGATTTCGTGATGCAAGATGAGAACGCTACCTCGATTTACAATAAATCCAATGGGCACGTGCAAGAGGTGGTCTCTTATACGGAGTTTGAAGCAAAAGGAGGGATTGAATACGAGGCAGGTGCCGGGGTATTTGTTCAGGTAGGGATGCAAGAGGGGCAAAAACAAGAGCTGGATGTGATTATCGACCAGCTCTCTGAATCCGCCCCTTCATTGGCATGGATGAAGCAACTTAAAGATGATCCTGCCATTTCAACTAACTGGAGTGAAGTTGAATTTGTCGTCAAGGAGTGGGATGAAGAGTTCGCGGGCCTGACACCTGAAGCGATGGCGGTTGTTGCCATTGCTATTGCTATTGCAACCAGTGGCGTCGGTGCTGGTTTCGTTGGCGCAGGTACTGCCACCGTGACTGCTACCGCAGGTGGTGCGATGGCCAGTGCCGCATTTACCTCCATTGTGACCACAGCATCGTTAAGTCTGGCTAATAATGGCTTTGATATCGAACAAACCTTTAAAGAGCTAGGCAGCAGTGACAACCTGAAAGCACTGGCCACCACCATGGTGACCGCAGGTTTAATCTCCGCCGCTGATTTTGAGCTATTTGCGAGTATTGGCGAGGCAGAGGCGGCGGGTGAGGTGGCCTCAATAACCGATCGAGCCTATCAAGCAGCTACTCACGCCTTTATCGCGGTTTCCACCGATATGATCATCAATGAGGTCGATATCAGTGAATTTGAAGAGCAGTTTAAAGTGGCGCTTACCCACAAAGCGATTGCTCTGGTAGGTGAAGTGGCTGCTAATGAATTGGGGCGCTATGGCCAAGAAATAAATGAACAGTCAACTACCGTAAGTACTGCGGCGACGGTTATTCACAAGACCATGCGTTATGTCGGCCATGCAGCATTGGGCTGTGTGCTGGGCGCGGCAACCTCTGACGCGGGTGGTGCCTCAATTGACGAAAATCAGGATCAGTGTATCACCGGTGGTTTAGCCGCCGTGGTTGGTGAAGTGGTCGCTGAGCAATATATCCAGTCTGAAATGGCTGACTGGACTCAGGGGTATGCCGATAGCGGCACCGCGCCAACCAACGCACAAATGTTGGCGCAAATTGATAAATGGAAAACAGATGGGGTGGATCTAGCCAAAATGACCGCCGCGATTGGTGCCTTTTTAGCTGGCGCGGATGTGAACATCGCAGCGATGACCGCTGAAAATGCGGCGGAAAATAACTTGTTTTTCGTTCCCGTATTGTATGTGGTGCTCATGCAGGCGGTCGTGCTAACGACCTACGCAGCGATTATCGGTAATGGCAGTGTGGTGGATGGTTTAAATCAGATTCAAGATGACACCAATGCGCTTGGTGCTGCGGTCGCTGCCGCAGTTAATCAAGCAAAGGATGGTGTTGTTGCTTATGCCATTGAGACTAACCCATCGTTAGCTGCGGAGGTGGGCAATACCATTGCTGTGCTGGATGAATTCACCAAGCCGATGGCAGAAGGCGTGGTGGTCACCTTTCAATACATTGATGATAAAACAAAGGCCAGTGAGACCGTTACGGCTGCCTGGAATGAGCTGACAGATGATCAGCAGAAGCAATTGCGCGCCAGCGTGACCTTTGTTTCATTCATATTGCCTGTTGCGACCCTGACGCGGATGAATACGCTGACCAATATCGATGGTTATGAGCCGGGTATGCTGAGGGATCTGAGCCATACGTCTTACGATAACCTTTCAGTAGATGATAGAGAGACACTCCAGTTACTCCCCGGTGGCAGTCATGCGTTAAGAGGGGATGTGCATCGTCGTGATGCATCTGCGGTTAATGAGGAATTTCCAGAGGGGTATGCCTCACCTTATAAGCCTGGAACATTAGTGACAGAATTTACAACCCAGGCTGAAATTATTTTTGTACGAGTATATGGAGATAGTAATGAGCCAAACAGAGGCTGGATGATGAGGGCTGAAGACATAGAGGGGTTATCTCCTGCTGAAATAAAGGCCAAGTTTGCGCTACCTAGCACGCCACGGTATGTTACAGAAGTCCATGTGCCGGGGGGGTATCGAATGAGGGAAGGGATTGTTAATCCAAACTTTGAAGAGCCTGGCGGCGGGGTGCAGTATCAAACGATCGGAGACCGTTTGCCTGCTGAGGCCTTTTTGAACGCGAGGGTGATTGATTGAAAAAACCAAATGTAAGAGTGATTGACTGGGTTTTGTGGATTGATGACAAATGTATTGATTTTCCATACCCCGTTGCTGACCTGCTGATTTTTGATGAAAAAATTATTATTCGTGTTGATTCTGACTCACCTTCGGAGGTGATTGACAATGACCGAAATATCTATGCCTTGAATTATGATGGCGATGTATTGTGGCGAGTTGAAAAATGTCCCTATGGTGGGGAGATGGATAGAACCTATGTGTCAATATACAAAGTGGGAAGCGCTGGGTTAGCGGCAGGGAATTGGATAGGGTACGATTTCTATATAGACTTAAATGATGGAACTATCACGGTTAAGGCTTTTACAAAATGAGAAGCAAAGGTCCGTAACAATCGTGGGCTGGAGGTCAGGGTTCAACAATGGGGCGCACCATGAAAGGTCAAGCCTTAACGATCGCGCCGAAATTTTTAAAGCGTAAAACCGCTATCAAAAAATTACGTGAATTTGCTGATACGCGGATGGAACGCTTTGGTGATTTAATCGAGAGTAGAATAAAAACGAATCAAGGGGTCAGAGTACTTGAAAAGTTGAGATAGCTTTCACAAATGGGGTCGTGTATAGCTGGATGGAAAGGATAGAAAAGGAGTTTTATTGGCTTTTAGAACGCTGATTCGCTTTGATTCTAGAGGACATGACTTTAGGAGAAAAATACGAGCCTTAAGTACTTTGACCCTTCTTTGCCACTTGCCTGTATAGGCAGTGAAAGTCTAAATGTCAACGCTGATAATGATGATGTACTGATCGATGCGGCGTTAGGTGTGTCCGATTTTAGTCGTGTTGTAAATCAGATTGGATCGTGATTTTAACATGTCATGATTATTCAAATTAGGAGATAATATGAAATTGAAATACTTGGCCTTATTTAGTTTGGGAATGATGTTTTCCGCATCTTCTCATGCAGCCATTGGCCCAGGCCATGTTTCTGGAAAAATAACGAACATTACTAGTATAAGCTCGGGTCTGCTGATAAGGGTCGGGGCTAATGAAGTGCCAGAGAGTTGCGATAGTGGAAGGGTGTGGATGGCAATAAGTCAGAATAAAACAGCAATGACATCACTGACATTAACCGCTTGGACGTTGGGACGTGCGGTCACAGTCTATACAGCACCTACTTCAACTGGATACTGCCAGATTCATCAGGTTGATCCTAATGAATCATAGTGTGTAGCACCGAACCAAGCAAATCCAGAGTACTTGAAAAGTTGAGCTGACCATCGAAAACCCTGCCCTGGCCGCCGTGTTTTCCGATCAAGCGGAAGTTATTACCTATGCTCGTATGGCGGCGGACATTCTTGGCGCAACCCCAATGGACCGTCCTGAGTGGACTACCGTTGCGCCTAACGGCGACGTCTATTGCACACTGACCAACAACAGCCAACGTACTGAGGCTGATGCTGCCAATCCATTGGCACCTAACGCTGATGGTCACATTATCAAGTGGCGTGATACTGACAAGTACCTGGGCACCACTTTCAAATGGGATATCTTCCTCATCGCCCAAGACACTCATGGTACCGAAAATACCTTTAGCGATCCCGATGGTCTGTGGGCCGACCCGGACGGTCGTCTGTTCATTCAGACCGACGGTGGTCAAAAGGATGGTATGAACAACCAGATGTTGGTGGCTGACACCAACACCGGTGAAATACGCCGTTTGTTTGCAGGTGTCACGGGTGACGAGATTACTGGCATCACGCTCACGTCCAATCGCCGTACCCTATTCGTCAACATCCAGCATCTTGGTAAAGGTGACCCCGCTAGCACCAACTTTCCAGCCGCTCTTGATGGCGTAACCGTTCCTCGTGATGCGACCATTGTCATTACACGCAAAGATGGCGGTATTATTGGTTCATAAGTTGCTTTAATTGTGCATCGAGAAAGCCCCGATTGTTAATGCCGGAGCTTTATATATTTTGTCAGGTCTGCTAATTTTGCAACTGCACTTAGAATGTCTTTGAAAAGTTACACGCGGTTCATGCTAGGTGAACCAGATGCCGGTGGGACGATCTTTAATCGTAACAGGCGGTGAACCTGAATGTATTACTCTGGAAAATTTCACTTGGATAAATACCGCTATTGGGAATGTTAAAAGATCGATTAACGGCGCATACCACGTCATCAATGTGAAACACCTTCCTAGATACTTAGCCGAGTTTTGCTACCGGTTCAATCGCCGGCTTAAGCTTGAAAATATGCTTCCTAGGTTTGGCTATATCGCCGTTAGAACACCACCGATGCCGAATAGACTTCTAACACTGGTTGAGGATTATGGGTAATAAGGAATACTTTTGAGGGAGAGGGTGATGAGTAAATTTCGATCAAAAACGCACTGTGGCCGCTATTGGCGATAACTTCGTTGATGGCTGGTTGTGCAACTTCTCACGATCAACAAGCCGTAGAAAAAACGTCGTCTTCTGCTGACGCTGTGGCAGATGAAGAAGTAATCCAAATTAAACCTGAACCAGATATTAACGCTTTTGTCTTTGCTGAAGAAGAACCCAAGCCTGTTAATACGGATGATATTCACCAAGTAATTGGTTATCCTCAGATTGCACGTGATGCCGGAATTGAAGGTAATGTTGTAGTACGTGTATTGGTGGATGAAGACGGGAAATATAGTCGTCATAAAGTCATCAATCAGGTGCACCCTGTACTGGCAAAAGCGGTTGAAGAACACGTAGGTAACTTACGATTTACTCCTGCTATACAGGGTGGGAAACCTATAAAATTCTGGGTGAACATCCCATTCAAATTCAACCTGTTGAACTAAAAATAATTTATTCTCTTTAAATGAAAAATGAGGTTGTATCAAAAGCCAGTCTCTTTTAAGTGGTTGACCCAGAATGAGTTCTGGGTTTTTGAGGAAATTCCAGATAATTGATGTTTTGAAAAGGTTTGTCATTGTCATAGCGGCATATGGCGGGCTGTTGTTGTTTTATCCACTCCTGTACCCGTCGTTCACCGCTGTTGAGGTAAGCCGACAGTGAGGGTTCAAGTGAACGATGCATCAGGCAGAAGAGAGGCTGTAATCCCCTGGGAGATTCCACTACAGCGAGTTGTGATGGCGGTTGCCTATTGATTGCTTCAACGAGCCGTACTGCCAGATCATCAGGAAGCTGTGGTGTATCGCAGGGGCAGAAGAGCAGATAATCAGTATCGCACTGGCTAAAGGCGGTGGCGATGCCGGCAAGTGGGCCTCTAAAATCAGTCCATAAATCAGGGAAGAGCGGGTGGTTATAACGCTGATAACGTGCCTGGTTTCGGTTGATATTAATGGTTAACTGTTTGAGTTGTGGTCGTAGCTGTTGCAGAACGTGTTCAATCAGGGGTTGCCCCTGGTATGCTACTAGCCCCTTATCCTGCCCACCCATCCGCGTGCCGCGGCCCCCGGCAAGAATGACTCCGCAAAGGGCATCAACCTCAATGCTCATCAGCCGAAATAGGCGCTGTAGGGGATGAACTCTAATAACATGCCCTCTTTAACGGCCTGCTCTTCCGGTACCACAACCAGCCCCTCACTCCGGGTTAGCGAAGTGAGCATGGCGGAGCCTTGCTGTTTGAGTGGCACCACCCTGCCGTGGTCAATGTTGGCGCGCAGATACTCGCGGCGTGTGCCCGGTTTGCGGTTAAACCCGGCGGGCAGGGGTATTGATAGTGGTGTGGTGTTTTGAACCCCTTGCATCTTCTGCAGATAGGGGCGGGAAAATAGGCAAAAGGTGATGAAGGTGGCCACCGGATTGCCGGGTAAGCCAAAGAAAGGGGTGCCATCCACCTGACCAAAAGCGAGGGGTTTGCCCGGTTTGATGGCTATGCGCCAGGACTCTATTTTACCTAGCTGAGCCACGGCGGTTTTAACATGATCTTCATCCCCCACCGAGACACCGCCGCTGGTGATAATTAGATCCGATTTTGCCGCTTCGCACAGTGTGTTGCAGGTAGCTTGCAGTTGATCTGGGGTGACGCCCAGATCAACAACGTCATAGCCCTGGTTTTCAAGCAGGGCACGAAGGATATAGCGGTTGCTGTCATAGATGCAGCCGCTGGCCAGTGGTTTACCCAAGGGGGTCAGTTCATCACCCGTGGAGAATATGGCGACTTTCAAACGACGTGTTACGGTCACTTCGGCGATACCCAGCGTGGCGATTAACCCCAACTCCTGTGCCCTTATTTTCTCTCCCTTGCTGAGTAGCCGATCCCCTTTGCTCACCTCTTCTCCCTGACGGCGGATATTGGCTCCTTTGGTTATCTGCCTAGGAAAGGTGATCCACTCGCCATCAATATCACACGCCTCTTGGGGGATGACGGTATCAGCGCCGGTGGGCAGAGCTGCACCGGTGAAGATGCGGGCGCAACTGCCTGGCTGGAGGGTGCACAGTGCTGCACCCGCTGGAATCAACTGGCTGACTCGAAGGCGTTGTGCGGCGTTGTTCTCAAGCTCGTTGAGGCAGATGGCGTAACCATCCATGGCGCTGTTGTCGATAGTTGGCACATGAAAAGGGGCATCGATATTTTCGGCCAGCACCCGGCCCAACGCTTGCTGCGTGGCAACCGTCTCTTGTGAGGTGATGGGGGTGGCGTGGCTGAGAAAGAGTGCCAGCGCCTCCTCTACCCGCAGTAATTTTCGGGCACTCTCTTCACAAATATCCATGGTTTTTTCGGGCTTGCTCATCTGTGTTAACGCTCTTTGAGGCGGGGGATTAAATTAACAAAGTTACACGGCTGGGTGCGGCTATCCAGTTGATATTGCAATAAGCCATCCCAGGCCAGTTTACAGGCACCACTGGAGCCAGGTACACAAAAGATCAGCGTACCGTTTGCCACCCCACCAAGGGCGCGAGACTGAACTGTGGAGGTGCCAATGTCATCGAGGGAGAGGTAGCGAAATACTTCACCAAAGCCTTCAATCTCTTTATCAAACAGCGGACGCATCGCTTCCGGAGTAATATCGCGCCCGGTGATGCCGGTGCCTCCGGTGATAATCACTGCTTGTATTTCATCATCGGCAATCCACTGGGAGACCCGGGCGCGAAGCTGGTAAATATCATCCACCAAAATCGCTTTATCTGCGAGGGCGTGGCCATGCTGGGTGAGGCGTTCAATCAGGAGTTTTCCCGAAGTGTCGGTCTCTTCGGTGCGGGTGTCTGACACCGTTAATATGGCGATGTTAATCGCCTTGAATACAGCATTTTCTGTGGTGTGAGACATCAGTTTTTCCTCATGTGCTTTGAACCTAAATTCATCAGTTGACCGCTAGCGTTGCAGGGTAACTAACTATTGATTGTTAAATGATAGTTAATCTGTCATTTCACTAGCGGGGGGATTCCGCTACGAGTCGAATTGCACGATTGTGGCGGCGTACCTCTGCGTTGTAACGCCTTAAAATAGCGAGCTATTTCGCGTTGTTACGCCTTGAGCTACACCACCACAACCGCACACTTCAACTCATCCAACTGATGATTTTAGGTTGAAGAGACAGTGTATTGGGTGAAATTTTTCTCACTATGCCTTATTCGCATAAAATTCACCAGTGATCGTCTTGTCCAATATAGGTGATGGTGTCATCATTAGGAGATCTTTAATTTTTAGAGATGCCCATTAGTGAATATATTTTCGAGAATCGGAGTCGGAATTGAGTAAGCAGTTGCTTGACCCCCAAGGACGACATATCACCTACCTACGGTTATCGCTGACCGATCGCTGCAATTTAAGGTGTTTTTATTGCCTGCCAAAAGGGGCGAAAAATTTCACTCCCCCGAACCACTGGCTAAGCTTTGATGAGATAGAGCGGTTGGTCAGCGCGTTCGCTACGCTAGGGGTGGGTCGTATTCGCCTCACCGGTGGCGAGCCGCTGGTACGCCCTGATGTCACCCGCTTGATTGCACGGCTGACGGCTATTCCTGATATTGATGAACTCTCTTTGAGCACCAACGCCAGCTTGCTCGCCCACTACGCTCAGTCGTTAAAAGAGGCGGGTATTTCGCGGATTAATGTCAGCCTTGATACCTTAAAAGCAGAGCGATTTACCGAGATCACCGGTGGCGGTGAATTACAGCCGGTACTGGATGGTCTGGCCGCTGCCAAGCGGTTTGGCCTGCACCCCATAAAGATCAATATGGTGGCGATGAAAGGGATCAATGATGATGAGTTTTCCGACATGGTGCGCTATTGCGACAAGAATAACTTTACCCTGCGATTGATTGAAACCATGCCGTTGGGCAGCAGTGGTCAAAAGGCAAGCGACCACTACATGGATTTGAGTGCGGTACGTCAGCAGCTGGGTGACGAGTTTAATATGGTGCCGGGGGTTATGCCTGGCGGTGGCCCAGCCCGTTATCTACAGGCTGTCGATGGTGGGCTAAAGGTTGGTTTTATCACCCCAATATCCCAACATTTTTGTGAAACCTGCAACCGGGTAAGGCTTTCCGTTGACGGGGTGCTCTACCTCTGCCTAGGTCAGGAGCACAGCTTCGATTTTAAACCACTGCTACGCGGTGGAGCCAGTGATGAAACGCTGCAGGCGGCGATTATCAAAGCGCTGGAGCTAAAACCGGCACAGCATGATTTTAATCAGCAGCCTGGGAAGATTGTGCGGTTTATGTCCCGGCTGGGAGGGTAATTGCCCCTTTTTTTGCTGTTTATTCGTTGTGGCTGAAAATCGCCAGCGCCTGAGCAAAATCATCCAGCAAATCCTGTTGATCTTCAATGCCAATGGATAGGCGAATCAGTGAATCATCAATGCCCATCTCAGCGCGGCGCTCGGCACCCATCTCCCAGTAAATGGTGTGGGCGACTGGAATCGCCAGGGTGCGGTTGTCACCCAGATGGCTGGAGAGAATAACGAGTTTCAGCTGATTTAAAAACTCAAAACAGTCACACCCCTCTGCCAGCTCAATGCTGATAATGGCTCCGTGGCGTTTGAACAGTGCTTTGGATAGCCCATGCTGTGGATGATCTTGCAGTCCCGGGTAATAGACTTTCGAGATGCTCGGGTGTGTGGCAAAGAAATCAGCCAGTGCAGTGGCATTGTCACCAGCCCGTTCCATGCGCAGTGCCAGTGTCTCTGCGCCGATAGCAATTTTGTGGGCTGATTCAGCGGTTAAGGTGCTGCCAAAATCACGCAGCCCTTTTTTACGAATTTGGGTAATACCCCATAGCTTGGGTTCAAATTTTTTATAGGTATCGTAGATGTTTGGGTATTGAGACCAGTCATACAACCCAGTGTCGGTTACCGCTCCACCCAAGGCATTACCGTGGCCACAGATATATTTGGTCAGTGAGTTGATAGAGAGGCTCGCTCCCACTGTTTTGGGTTGAAACAGATAGGGAGAGGTGAGGGTGTTATCCACCACATACAGCAGCCCACGCTCACGGCATAACTCCCCAATTTTGGCTAAATCGGCAATTTGGGTGCGCGGGTTGGCAATGGTCTCAACAAAAACCAGGCGGGTGTTCTCCTGTAGCGCCGCTTCAATGTGGGTGACACTGGTGGCATCCACTAGGCTGACACCACAACCGAGGGTATCAATAGTACCCATCAGACTATTGGTATTACCAAATAGGTATGAGCTAGAGACGATATGATCACCCGCTCTCAGAAGTGCAATAAATGTTGAGCCGATGGCCGCCATGCCGGTGCTAAAGCAGGCGGTGGCTAGTCCATCTTCCATGGTGGTGATCTTGGTTTCCAGTGCAGCGGTGGTGGGGTTGGATTGTCGGCTATAGACAAAGCCAACCTCTGCACCTTGAAATACGCGAGCCAGATGATTCGCGTCGGGGTAGCCATAGGCGGTAGCGGTGTGAATTGGCTTATGTACGGCGAAGTGTTCGATATTGGCGGAGCGATCTGAGTGGAGAATCTGGGTGGTGAATTTTCTGGTCATATCCGGATGCTTCTATAGGAATTGTGTTGTGGATCAGTGTACCAATAAAGCACTCAACTACCTTAAAAATATCCCAAATTAGTAGCGAATTGTGTTCTTCCTTTAGTGATTCACCCCTGAATGAGCCGATTAATACTGATATTCGGCTTGATATATGAGCCGAATAAGTGATTTAATCGGCTCATGACGGAGCTTGTATGACATTAATAGGTTCAAAATGGGTTTGGCAACAACCAAGTTGGCCTGGTTTTAAGTGGCAGGATGAGCTTGTATTACCGCTGCTGCGGGCTGTACGTCTGAAGCAGGGAGTGTTACTAGGCAAAACGGGCAGTGGCTTTGAGTACTCCACTACCAGCTCTCGTGCTGCACTGGATATTCTGTTGCAGAATATCATCACCTCCTCTGCGATTGAGGGGGAGCG
Organism: Gammaproteobacteria bacterium; assembly: GCA_022712945.1. GTDB lineage: Bacteria > Pseudomonadota > Gammaproteobacteria > RBG-16-57-12 > RBG-16-57-12 > JAFLJP01. The sequence goes on from JAFLJP010000053.1 coordinate 81,849, forward strand.
ACTCAATGCGCCAGCGGTGCGCTCCTCGTTGGCCAAACGCTTTGGCTTGGATCAAAGTCGGCCCTATCCTATCTCCAAACGCTCCGAAGGGCTGGCAGAGATGATGCTGGATGCGACTCAAAATCTATCTAGTTCATTGACACTTTCACGTCTGTTTCAGTGGCATTGTTGGTTGTTTCCGGAAGATGACTTCTTATTGCAGCCGATTAAGGTTGGGCAGTTACGTGGTGATGAGCCGATGCAGGTGGTTTCCGGGCGTATTGATCGCCCCAGAGTTCACTTTGAAGCACCACCACGGAATCTGTTGGAATCAGGGTTAAGTGATTTTATCGACTGGTTTAATCGAAGTAGAGGTGATGCTACCTTAGACCCACTGCTACGGGCAGCGATCAGCCACTTTTGGTTGATTACACTACACCCTTTCGATGATGGCAATGGTCGCATCACCCGGGCGCTGACCGACCTGGCGTTAGCGCAGGCCGATAGCCCGAGCATTCATCTTTATGCGATGTCTGCCTCAATACTGGCGCGACGCGCAGCCTACTACTCAATACTGGAGCAGAGCCAGCGCGGGGATGTTGATATCACCGATTGGTTGGTGTGGTTTCTACACACTCTGGATGCGGCGTTACAAACATCGCTGAATGGCATCGAATATACGCTGGAGAAGAGTCGGTTTTGGCGGCATTACCACGATGTCGGATTATCGGCACCACAAATCAAAGTATTAAACCGCCTGCTAGAGGGGGGGGATAACAACTTTGAGCAGGGTATCAGTGCGGCACAATACCAAAAAGTAGCCAAGGTGAGTAAGGCTACCGCCACCCGCCATTTGGCTGATCTATTGGCCAAGGGGTGCATTAAAAAACTGCCTGGGGGTGGGCGGAGCACCCGCTACAGAGTGGTGGGCTTTAAGCCGTAGCGTCGTTATCAATGGCATGTATACTAATTACTTCCAAATTATGATCATGAAAGAGTTTCTATGTCACAAAAATTGACCCATTTTAACCATCAGGGTGATGCCCATATGGTGGATGTTGGTGCCAAGGCGACCACCCAACGTATCGCGGTTGCCGAGGGCTCTATTGTTATGCAGCCAGCAACCCTGTTGATGATTCAACATCACGGACATAAAAAAGGCGACGTGTTGGGAATTGCCCGCATCGCCGGTATTATGGCGGCGAAAAAAACCCCAGAGCTGGTGCCTCTGGCTCACCCAATCGCCTTAAGTGGTATTGAGGTGGAATTTTCAATCGAGGGTGAAAACAGGGTACGTTGTATTGCCCGCGTCAAGTGTAGTGGCCAAACCGGGGTGGAAATTGAGGCCCTGAATACGGTGCAGGTAGCACTGCTGACAATTTATGATATGTGCAAAGCGGTGGACAAGGGAATGGAGATTGGTGGGGTCAGGTTGCTCTCTAAAACCGGTGGCAAGTCGGGTGATTGGTCGTATGAGGCTCACCGTGCAGATTAGTGTGAAATACTTTGCCAGCATGCGTGAGCACATGGGGTGTGCCGAGCAAAAAATTGAAGTGAGTGAATCATTGCTAACGGTTGAAGGGTTGTGGCATGGCTATCTTAGTGAGGGTGCGCTGCCTGCTAACACCTTGGTGGCGGTGAATATGGAATATTGTGATCTTAGCGCGGTGATTAAGAGCGGTGATGAGGTGGCTTTTTTTCCGCCGGTTACCGGGGGGTAATATGAATGTCGTGATCAAGTCGCAACCCTTCGATCCCTACGCCGCACTGGGCCGTTATCAGAGTAGCTTGCGTGCCGGTAGCTACGGTGCCATGGTCAGTTTTGTTGGGGTGATGCGAGACTTTAATGAGGATGAAAGTGTCTCAGCGATGACGCTGGAGCACTATCCGGGTATGACCGAGAAAGAGATTGAACGGGTGTGCCAAGAGGCACTGAATCGGTATCAGATTGATGATTTTCTGGTGGTTCATCGGGTAGGAGATATCACACCGAATGAGCCGATTGTGCTGGTGGCGGTGTGGTCTGCCCATCGTCGTGCAGCGTTTGATGGCTGTCGTGAAATCATTAACGAGCTCAAACAGCGTGCACCGTTCTGGAAACGTGAACAGTGTGAGCGGGGGCTGTGTTGGGTCAGCGATAATACGCAAGACCCGATATTGAAAAAAGTATGAGTTTTTTCAATCACAGCCCCATGGTGGGCAGTTACTTTTTACAGTAGCCGTTTAACTCCACGTACGCCTTGCCAAGCGGGGTACCCTCACTGCTGGTAACACTACTGGCACCTTCCCAATACTTAGGGCCGACCCAAAAGTGGTGCTCCGCCTGAAGTTCCTGGTCTTTCACCAGCGGTTCAACAATCCACTCTTCATCATTGATGTTTACCCGCCAACCGCTGGGGTAAGTGCAGCCGGTATTCGGGCTGGTCCAGTGATCCAGTATGGTGACAGTGAACTCATCCGGACCGAAGTTTTTAGTTTTACCACTGGCATCGGTAATCGAGGCGTAACTTTCAACTTTGTTTTGTTCGCCATTAATGTCGTAAAGCATGATTTGACGATTATCGTCCAGCTCGATTGCAAACCACTGCCACCCCTGTTCAATTGCCTGATAGAGTTCACCGTATTGGCGATCAAACCAGCTGCTACCACTGACCTTATAGCGCTCGCCTTTGATTGTAATGGTACCGGTGGTTTTCATCGACTCCCGGGAATAGTAGTAGGTGTAACCACCAAAATGATAAGGGTGTGGCCCACCGCCGTAGTGAATGACGGGCTCTTTATCCGCCACAAGCTGAAGATCCAGCACATAGTCGCCCACCTCACCGTGCAACGTGTCACTACCGCCACCGCCTACAGCGGTCACTTTGTTATCACTCCCAGAGCTTAGGTTGAACGCATTGGGCAGTTGCTCTGGCAGAGAGAAGGCTCTGACATGTTCTTCAAAGTGGAAGCTATTACCATCAATATCGGTAACCGCTATTTGGATTAACTGATCTTTGAAGATAAGAAAGCTGTCGAAAGCAAAAAAGACCACCTCAAAGCCAAATTGTCGACCCTCTTCACTCTCCAGATGGCCGGTCCAGTACCACCACTGCACATCCTCTTCCGGCAGGAAGGCATCATCCTGAGGCAGCTGCACTGGGCCGATAAGCCCTTTCACCGGAGCAAATATCATGTAGAGGGCAAACAGTACTAGAAGCAACCAGGGAATCCAGCATTTTGTGGCTTGTTTTAACATCGATAACTCCTTGTTTTAGATCATTAAAGCGTAAGTAAAATTATGTGTTGTTTACATTATGGGGATGAAATTAAAAATCGTAACTCGCCTGTACCCAGCCATTGCGTCCGGGCTGGGGGTAGTCGTCCATATAGCTGACAGGGGCAGGGTAGCGAGTCTCTTTATCAAGCAGGTTTTTAATGCCTGCACGTAAAGTCACCCGGCTATTGGGCACAGCGTAGGTGAGTGTGGTGTTGATGGTGTGGTAGCCGGAGAGATTGCTGCGGGGGTCATTGGCTTCGCGCTCCCGGCTGCCGACGTAGTGAAGATCCAGTGAACAGGTCACACTGCTGTTGGGTTCCATCATCACGCCGATAGTCCCTAGCCACTTTGCTGCACCAGCAATCGGGTCGTTGGTGTTTTGGTCGGTGGCCTTGCTGTAGGAAATGTTAGCGTTGAGCTTTATCCATTCTGATAAATATTGTTCTGTCTCGGCCTCAATGCCACTGAGTTTGGCGTCGCGTAAATTTCCAAAGTTGAGCAACTCTTCCGAAACGATCAGATTGCTCAGACGCGAATGAAACAGGGTAATACGATCAACCCGGTTCCAAAGCCGGTGAATATAGGCTAACTCCAGCGTGCGGATTGTTTCGGGCTGTAGAGAGCGGGCCTTGGTATTCCACAGTTCATAAAACGTGGGTGGGCGAAAGGCGTGGGCATACTGTATCTTGAAAATATGCTCATTGGAGTAGCGAAAAACCCCCGCCAGCCGGGGTGAGGTGTTGTAGCCTGTATCCTTGTAGTGGTCGTAGCGCACCCCTAGCGTGTAGGTGGTTTGATCGCTATAGCGATACTCATCTTGCAATACCAGGCTGCGGATGGTGCGTTTTTTATTTTCATCGACCCAGTTTTCAGCGCCAGTGAACCGTTGCATTGAGGGCAGTGGTGGCAATACCGGACTAGCAAGATCTACATTGCTCTTTCGCCAGGCGTCTTTGACTTTAATTTCTTTCAACGAAATACTGACCAGTAAATTATGATTTTGCCAGCCACGCCAGTGCAAATCTATTCCGCTGTTCAGTTGTTGCTCCCGGTAGAAACCGTTGGCCAGAAAGCCGTTTGTATAGGGGTAGGGGCCGTAACCTGCTGGCAGAATAGTGATATCGAAGCTGTTGTCATAGCGTTGCCAGCCGAGTTTGAATTGCACAGAAAGCAGGTGACTGAAGGTAAACAGTTGAGATAGATTCAGGTTTTGATGTTTGTTTTGGTAGGCGATGCCGTCATCCGGGCCAGGCAGCGCATCAAGGGTACCAAAATAGTCACCACGGCCATTGTCAAGCAGTTGGACTTGCAGGGTAAAGTCACGGTAGTTGAGGTTAAACAACGCGGCTTTGTAATCGGCCTCATCATTGATAATCCCTGGCGCTTTGCTGATGCTCTCTTGGGGTACGGCGGTGTTGTGCAAGACATCTTCGCCTGCCCGGGTACCCGTATCATCTCGTAGCCAACGGGCCAGGTTCAGACTGAATTTGACACCGGACTGTTGACTTTCCCTGCTGAAAACACCACCAATAAAGCGAGTGTTAAAACTGCCACCACCGATGAAGGCTTGCGACTTATCTTTGCGGGTTACCACATTGATCACACCCGCGTAGGCGTACTCCCCATACAGAGCCGAACCCGGCCCACGAATCACCTCGATACGATCCACCTGTTCAATCGGCATTTGCAATACGGGGTCAGCCAGGGCAGAGAGAGCAGCATTGATGGAAACATCATCCAGAAGGATTTTCATATTACCGGAAGCAAAACTGCCACCAATGCCGCGCACCAACGCCACCTGATTGCCGATGCGGTCACGGGACTGCTCGATGCCGGGCACAAATGCCAGCGCCTCTGCCACGGTTGTTGCCCCACGAGCATGCATCACCTCACCACGTAAAATCGTGATCATACCCGGCACATAATCTGCATTGAGTTTACTGCGGGTGGCAATGGTCGTCTCTTCTTCCATGATACCGAGGAGCTGGAAGTCGTCACCCTCCTCCATTTCGCTCAGCAGCTGCTGTAAATCATCCAGACCAGTTGCATAACCATTGCCAAGAGTGAAGAGGGGGCTTAATAGGATTAAAAAGAGAGTAAGCGGCCATTTACGATTGTTCACATTGGGTTCCCGTGTTGATCTGTCAAAATAACCACTTGATTATTGAGGGTTCCCTTGCGTGGATGAATAGGACTTTTCCAATGACCTCTTGCCATGTTGTAACGTCCAGTATTACTGAGCTGTGGCGATGTTAAACCGACGTTGACAAGACTATGTTCTCGACCAATACAGGTTAAAGCTTAGTGTTTTTTGGCAGAATGATAGAGGGAACTCATTATTACATTGCTGGAATATTCCCCGAAAACAACAAATGAGCGCTGGCACTAACAGCGAAAAATAGTACAATGCGGCATCATGCGCCCGTAGCTCAGCTGGATAGAGCGCCGCCCTCCGGAGGCGGAGGTCACAGGTTCGAATCCTGTCGGGCGCACCATTTCATATTTTCCGCTTTTAATGTCCTGTAACAGTTTGAAGGGCATCGTAAAATTGGCGGTTCGAAATCCTGTTTCCCGGTCATAGAGTAGCTTGTCTTTGAAGGCTAGTTTGAGAACCATCCTCTTCTTGGTCAGTTCATCAGAAGCCCAGAGTTCACAGGGGTTTCCGATGAATTCAAAAGCGGTTCGAAAAGACTCGTCAAAGGCCGGAAGAGCGCAGCCGCAATTCGCGATTTTTTCCGTTAAAACGATCTTTTGGCCTTCCAGCTTTCTAATCCGTTTTTCGTAAGCCGAAACAACTGTGTTGCTCTCCGCATCGAGGTATGATCATTTCTGGTGTATGAGGAAAAGAAGTAGCAGCGTATCCTGTTGATTGATCTTGGCAGATCAACAACCAACAAGGAGTACACTGCATGACTGATAGTAATGTTTCTCAACTGCATAAACCAGAACCGAT
>JAFLJP010000078.1 GCA_022712945.1 Gammaproteobacteria bacterium
CGAGCGCACATCTTGAATCCCAAATCCACCGCCTCTGCGTTACAAACCTGGACAATAAAGTGACTATTACCTGCGATTTGTGCCTTGATGCGATGAATTTGGGCTCACAATCTGTCACGCCCAGAATCAATAGAGGTGCCCTGAAATACAACGCCCCCCTTTTTAGTATCCTGCTTTCACTTCTGTTAGTCGGCTGTAATGCCCTGCCACAAATTCAGCATGTTAACCCCCGGCAGATTAATTTAGGCCAGCCCGCCACTCTGACACTGCAGTTAGATAACGCCAATGCTGAAGCACAGGTGGCGATTCGCCCCAGCCATATCACGGTTAAACAGCGGCAAGCCCTCTCATCTCAAGCAAGTGCGCTATTGATATTGGCAAATGGCCAGCAACTAATTGCTGAAGGAGGTGTGCTTAAGCTGCAAAACCAGCAACAGCTGATTAGCCAACTCGCCCTGCCGGAAACAATTCAACATCTTACCTTGAGCGGAAAAACGGTATTGCTTGCCGATTCAGCACAACAGCTCTACCGCATCGCCACTGATCAAAACCAGTTGAGGATACTCCAACAGTGGTCATTGCCTCACTTCATCGACCACCTTGGCGCTCACTTTGCCGTCTCATCCAAAGGGGAGCTTTCGCTTATTGCTGACACTGGTATGCAGCACTACACCATCGATCAACCCTTCCGTGCCATCGATTGCCTTGCCGACCACTGTTACCTGGCCAGCGCTGACGGTGTGGTCATTATTGAGTTACAACCCGCTGGAAAGTATTACAACACCGGCCTATTCACTGTTGCCGGTGCGGTGAATGACCTGCAAATAGTCGACAAAAAACTCTACCTCGCCGGGGAGGTGGGCTTCACCATCACCGAGATTCAAAACCCGCAACAACCCCGCTGGCTAGCCAGTAACAATAAGTTTGGCCCTGCAGATGAATTAGCGGTTGGTGAGCTTTTCACCCTGTTGCGTAATCAACAAGGCGGTTATCAGCTCATTGATACCCGCATGCCAAACCAGCCGATCTGGCACAGCTATTTTACCGGCCCCGAAGGCGGCCCCTTTGCCCTGCATCAAAACAGTGCCTGGCTAGTTGATGAGCTTGAGCTACTGCAACTCGATATTGCCAATGCAACCCTGCCGACCCTCAATCACTCAGGCATCAACCTGGGCGGTAGCCGTCGCGTACAGCTGCGAGATAACACCCTCTATGTGGCGGACTGGTTCTCCGGCCTGCATCTCTACGACATTAGTAACCCAAAAGCACCGCAGCACCGGGGTAACCTGCACACCCCGGGTTCCGCCAAAGGGGTGTGGCTGGATGATCACTATCTCTATCTGGGGGATGATGATCACGGCCTACAAATAATCGATCTCAACACCCTGAGCGTAGTGCACCACGTTGCCACAACAGGCCTCGCCTACACCATGGATCGCCGGGGTGAGCTGCTCTATCTCGCTGACCACCGGGGTGGCTTTCACCTGATCGACATCAGTGAGCCGGAAAAGGCCCATATTATCGGCAGCCACGACACCCCGCAAAAGGTCTGGTCTATCCAAGCCTATAAAGAGTTTGCTCTGGTAACAGATGACCAGAGCGGGGTGTTGATTTTTGATCTCAGCGACCCCAGCCAACCACGCCAAGTGGCACAATATCAACCGGGTGGCTTTGCTGAAGATATTGTGGTGCGTGGTGATATCGCCTACGTGGCCTTTTTCAATGACGGCCTGCACATTCTGGATATCAGCAACCCGCAACAACCTGAACCACTGGGCTACCTCACCACACCGGGCAATGCCCGAGGCATCTATCTGGAAGATAATCTGCTCTATCTAGCCGACTGGTATGCCGGGCTACAGATCATTGATATTGAAAACCCGCAACAGCCACAATGGCTCGGGGGAGTGGATACACCGGGAGCGGCATGGGGTGTTGTGGTGCATGATCAACAGGCTTACATCATGGATTGGTGGGGCGGCATTCAGACCGCTGACATCAGCGACCCTCACCACCCCAAAATAGAACACAACACCCATCAGCAAGATAAATTGGCCGACATCGCCCTTAACCGTCACCACGCCTACCTTGCCGCCGGTCGTGGTGGGTTGCAGGTTTTTGATGTAAATAACAGCCAAGGGCCGATCTGGAGCACCGCACTGACACTGAGTGGCTCCAGTAATCAGATTGTTGTGAACCATAACGTAGCGTATATCAGCCACCACCCGGGCGGCATCAGCGTGGTGGATATCCAAGACCCCTTTTACGCCCAGCTTATCGAGCATCAGCCCATTGATAAACCGATACAACAGCTCTCCCTGCTAAGCGACCGGTTACTGGCTTTGGACGTTGACGGCTCACTCACCAGCTGGCAGATCGGGGCCGATAAACGTCTTCATTTAAATACCAACCACTCACCCGATGCCCTACGTGCCGTGGGGGACTCTGACCACTGGGCAGTGGTTATCAACCAGCAGGGTGGTATTGAACTGCTTGACCCGCAAACTCTCGACAGCCTCAGCGTTCTACCCGGTAATTTCAAACAGGTGATATTGGCAAACAACACCCTCTATGCCCTGACCGATAAACAGCTTTTTATCGCCCTGCTGCACGACACACACATTCAACCCATCAGTCGTTTTGCAGTCGATCAAAAAATAGATGATATGCAGCTATCGGACTCAATGCTCTATCTCAGCGGAGAGCGTGAAGTGCTGGCAGTGGCGGTTGATCAACCGGAACAACCCGCCCTGCGCCACATCTACCCTCGTAGCGGCCAGGCCGGTGCAATTGCCATCGGTAACGATGCCCTCTTTGCTGCGGGTGATATGTTGCTGGCCAGCACCCCGCTACTTCCCCCGTTTAAGCAACAGCATCAACAGGAACAGTGGCAACTGGCACTGTCTGCGGGATACCCGCTGGGAGAGTATGACCTCATCATGCGTCGAGCCAGTGGTGAGCAACAGGAGTACAACAGCACCTTTCAGGTACAGATGCCCCAGGGTAAACGGGTTAACTTCACCATGGAAGATCTGCAAAAGGCGATCTCAAAAATGCCTTCTGCCCCGTAACTGTTTTTTGTTCTACTATAGAAAACTCTGAACAAGCCAATAGAAGCGACAGGACAACCCAATGATCAGCAGCATGACCGCTTTTGCACGCAGTGAAACTCAAACCGCCCAGGGTACTCTGATCTGGGAGATAAAATCGGTTAACCAACGCCACCTTGATTGCCACTTTCGCCTTGCAGACGAGTTTCGCATCCTCGAACCCAAGATAAGAGCACGTATCAACCACGCCCTGAAACGGGGGAAAATAGAGTGTCAGCTGCGCTTTCAAGCACTCACCCCGGAAGAGTCCGAGTGCTCAATTAACGAACCACTGGCCCGTCAACTGGCACGAGCCAGCCGTACCATCGATAGCTTTTTATATAACCCATCACCGGTCAGCTCAATCGAAATATTGAAATGGCCCGGTGTGCTGCAGGCCCCACAAATTGATCTAACACAGCTCGAAACCACCGCCATCGACCTGCTGGAAGAAGCGCTGCAACAACTGGTTGAAAATCGTCAACGGGAAGGCACGCAGTTGCAAAAACTGATCGAACAACGCGCCGATGGCATTCAGCAGCAGCTCGACCTCATCCGCCAACGGATACCCCAGGTGCGTGATGCGATTAAAAACAGAGTACATCTAAAACTGGCAGAATTGAGAGAGGCACTTGATCATGAACGCCTTGAACAAGAGGTGCTGTTGCTGGTACAAAAAAGTGATATTGATGAAGAGCTGGATCGCCTTGAGGCACACCTAAAGGAACTCACCTACATCTTCAACCAAGGTGGCCCTTGTGGCCGTCGACTCGATTTTCTGATGCAGGAGTTCAACCGGGAAGCCAACACCATCGCCTCAAAGTCAGTCGATAAAGAGATCACCCACGCCGCAGTTGAACTAAAGGTACTGATTGAGCAGGCCCGCGAGCAGATTCAAAATATTGAATGATTACCCATATTCTTCCATTAAGGAAGCTCTGAGTAAGTCTGGTTGTAACTACTCAGCATAGGCTTGTATACGAAGACGATAAAGTAATAAAAGTTATTCGGCTATGGACACACTACGAATAGAAATTAAGCATCATCTTGCGGGCGGGGCCTTCAAGCTGACAAACAGTTGAAGGTTAATAAAAAGGCCTGACATAAGCCAAGCCTTTAAAAAATATGGTGGCTATACCTAGATTCGAACTAGGGACCCCATCATTATGAGTGATGTGCTCTAACCAGCTGAGCTATATAGCCGTATTCAAGAGCGCGTATTTTCTATTTATCGCGCCACTATGTCAATGTTTATTAGACATTAAAACGAAAGTGCATGACATCGCCATCCTGCACGATATAATCTTTACCTTCTAGGCGAAGCTTTCCCGCTTCTTTAGCACCTGCTTCACCATTAAGCTGAATAAAATCATCGTAAGCGGTCACTTCGGCGCGGATAAAGCCCTTTTCAAAATCAGTGTGGATAACACCGGCGGCTTGTGGAGCGGTGGCTCCAACTTTTACCGTCCAGGCGCGTACTTCTTTAACACCTGCGGTAAAGTAGGTCTGTAGACCCAATAGGCTGTAGGCGGCACGGATCACACGATCCAGGCCGGGCTCTGCTATGCCCAGGTCTTCCAGGAATTCAGCCTTGTCTTCATCCTCAAGCTGGGAGAGTTCCGCTTCAATCGCTGCACAAATAGCAACGACCACTGCGCCCTCTTGTTCTGCCAGCTCAGCGACTCTATCCAGCAGAGGGTTATTTTCAAAGCCATCATCGGTGACATTGGCAATATACATGGTGGGTTTAATTGTCAGCAGGTGAAGATCACGCAGTAGTAGCTTCTCTTCAGGCTCTAATGGCAGCAGACGAACAAGGTGCCCTTCATCCAGCTGTACTTTTATTTTTTCAAAAACAGCAAGCTGTGCCTTGGCCTCTTTGTCACCACTTCTCGCCAGTTTGGTGGCACGCAATATCGCTTTATCAACTGTTTCCATATCGGCGAGTGCCAATTCGGTGTTGATGATTTCAATATCACTCAGTGGGTCAACTTTGCCCGCAACATGTACCACGTTATCATCTTCAAAACAGCGAACGACGTGGGCAATTGCATCGGTTTCACGAATATTGGCAAGAAATTTATTACCCAGCCCTTCACCTTTGGAGGCACCTTCCACCAGCCCGGCAATATCAACAAACTCAACCATGGTTGATAATACACGCTCTGGGTTAACAATCGCGGCCAGTTTTTGTTCCCGCGCATCAGGCACCGGAACAACTCCCACGTTGGGATCAATGGTGCAGAACGGGTAGTTCGCTGCTTCAATTTCGGCACTGGTTAATGCATTGAATAAGGTCGACTTTCCTACGTTGGGCAGGCCAACAATGCCGCATTTAATTCCCATGGTGTGGTTCCTGTCTCTAAGGCTTATAGCTGTGTAGGTGATTCATCGCCTTCTCCATCTCACCCGGAATAATCAGGTGCAGTTGGCGTAAGACTTCATCGATGGCATATTCCATCAAACGAGCATCTTCAGGCTTTGGTTTGGATAAAACGTAGTGACTGACTTCACTGCTGTGTCCAGGATGGTCAATCCCCAGGCGAAGGCGCATAAATTCTTTGTCGCCCAGCTGGGCAATCATATCACGCAGGCCATTGTGACCACCGTGCCCTCCCCCTTTTTTCAGGCGGATTAAACCCGTTGCAATATCAAGTTCATCATGGACAACCAGAATGCTTTCAGGCGGGATTTTGTAAAAATGGGCCAAGCTGGCAACTGCCTGGCCACTTCTATTCATATAGGTGAGGGGTTTTATCAGCCAGATATCCTGGCCTTCGAGGTTAACTTTAGCTACCTCGCCATGAAATTTTCGTTCATGTTTGAACTGCGCCCCCTTGCTGCGCGCCAGCTCATTTAAAAACCAAAAACCGACGTTGTGGCGCGTCGCTTCATATTGAGTACCGGGATTACCCAGGCCAGCAATGAGCTTTATTTGTGCCATAACGTCGGTTTCTGATTTTAGCGGTTTAACTAAGCCGATTACTCAGCTGAGGCTTCAGCGTCACTTTCACCTTCACTTGCCTCATCAACGCTCTCTTCTTCTGATGCGCCACCCTTAGCCTTGATGCTAACGATAGATTGGTCATGGCCTTCACCATGGGCCAGTTCAACCAAAGAGACACCGTCTGGCAGGGTAACTTCAGAGAGGTGGATTGAACCACCGATATCAAGTGCTGACATATCAATTTCGATAAATTCAGGCAGTGCTTTCGCCTTGCAAGTAATGTTCAAGCTGGAGCATGCGTGAACAACCTGCCCACCCTCCTTAACACCCGGCGCACTCTCTTCATTCACGAAATGTATCGGCACATGCATGTGGATAATGTCATTATCACTAACACGCTGAAGGTCAAAATGCAGAATCGCATCACGTGCTGGGTGGCGGTGCAGGTCTTTCAAAACAGCCTTGCACGCTTTACCTTCAATATTGATGGTCAAAATGTGTGAATAGAACGCTTCGTCCTGTAGCTTACGGGCCAGCACATTGTGTGCAATGCTGACAGATGTCGGCTCTTCCTTGCCACCATAGATGATGCCAGGCACTAAGTTAGTCAGACGTAGGCGGCGGCTCGCTCCTTTCCCCAGGTCTGTACGTAGTGCGACATCCAGTGAAAAATCAACAGTACTCATTTGATGTATAACTCCATCGTTAGGTTAAAACACCATGACACAGCGCCATGGTTGTTATATCTCCTCCGCGACCAGATTCGATATTCAGAGCTTCCTTGAAAACAAAAAAGACCCTCACCCCTTTTTGAGGGAGGGCCTTTTTACCACAAAGCGGTGATTTAATCCATGAAAAGTGAGCTGACCGACTCTTCAGAACTCACTCGGCGAATGGTCTCCGCCAACAATTGGGAAATGGTCAGTTGCCGGATTCGATCACACTTGAGCGCTTCTGCACTTAACGGAATCGTATCCGTCACTACTAGCTCGTCCAGTGTGGAATTTTCAATATTCTGAACCGCAGGGCCGGAGAGCACCGGGTGAGTGATATAGGCGATAACTTGTGTCGCACCGCGCTCTTTCAATGCGTTAGCCGCCTGGCACAGAGTGCCTGCGGTATCGACCATGTCATCAACCAAAATACAGGTGCGGCCTTCAACCTCACCGATGATGTTCATTATTTTGGCTTCATTTGGCTTGGGGCGACGTTTGTCGATGATCGCTAAATCGGAGTCATCCAATAGTTTCGCCATTGCCCGGGCGCGCACCACCCCCCCCACATCAGGAGAGACCACGACAATATCTTTGTAGTTTTTGCGCCAGATATCACCCAACAAAATAGGTGAAGCGTAGATATTATCTACCGGTACATCAAAAAAACCCTGAATCTGATCCGCGTGTACATCAACTGTTAGCACACGATCCACACCCGCTGCTTGCAGCATATTGGCAACCAGTTTCGCGGTAATCGGTACACGTACAGAACGCGGGCGTCGATCTTGGCGGGAGTAACCAAAGTAGGGAATAACGGCGGTAACACGATAGGCTGAGGCGCGACGAACCGCATCGGCAATGACCAGCAGCTCCATCAAGTTATCGTTTGTGGGTACACAGGTGGGTTGAACGATAAAAACATCTTTACCGCGAACATTGTCGATGATCTCCACCATCACTTCGCCATCGCTGAACTGGCCAACGGAGGCTTTACCAAGGGGAAGATCAAGATGTTCGACGACAGCGTCGGCCAATTGTGGATTTGCATTCCCACTGAAGACAATCATCTGCTTGTCTGACACTGCTGTTTCCTCAGATGAGACTGAGAAAGCGCTGAACAAGTCACGACTGTTTTATGCCGACTTGCTCAGGACTTCCTTAATAAAATGGCTGGGCTACCAGGATTCGAACCTGGGGATGCTGGGATCAAAACCCAGTGCCTTACCGCTTGGCGATAGCCCAATAATATAGTTGATTAGCAACCAGTTGCTGACCCGGTTATTGACCGGATGCGCTGCATCTTAAACCATAACGGGGAAGAATTCATCCCCTTTGCAACAAATCCGCACCACTTTTCAGGACATTTTTTCAGCACCTGCTGTGCATCCTTTTCAGTGGCGAAACCGGCAAAAACACAGGCTCCGGTTCCGGTCATTCTGGCGGGTGAAAACTCACTAAGCCACGCAATGGCTTCGCGAACCTCAGGATAGTGCTTGCTCACCACTGGCTCACAAACATTGTTACCGGCACCCGCTAAGAAGTCGCGCATTTTGATAGAAGCACACTCCCTTGTCAACTCCAAATCATTAAAAATCTCAGCGGTGGAGACGTGAACTCCGGGAACCAGCACCAGATACCACGGTTCTTCAGGCTCTACCGGAGTTAACTTTTCGCCGACACCTTCGGCCCAGGCTGCCCAGCCCTGCACAAAAACCGGCACATCGGCCCCCAGCTGCAAACCCAGCGTCGACAGTACATCCACGTTCAGATTCAAATTCCATAGATGGTTCAATGCCACCAGTGTTGTTGCCGCATCTGAACTGCCGCCGCCCAATCCACCACCCATGGGCAGTTTTTTATCGATACGGATATCCACACCCTGCTCACAGCCAGTGTGTTGCTGTAATAACCTGGCTGCTTTTACCACCAGATCATCCGCTTCGGGAAGCCCTTCGACATCGGTCACTCGATGAATCTCACCGTCCGCACGACACTCAAACCACAGCTCATCACTGTGGTCAAGGAACTGAAACAGCGTCTGCAACTCATGATAACCATCCGCACGACGGCCTGTAATGTGTAAAAAGAGGTTTATTTTGGCCGGAGCAGGCCAGCTTTCTCGCTTCATCATGTTTTTTCAGGTTGTTGCCAGTGGTCAATCACCAACTTCACACCCAGCTGATGGTTTTTTATAGCAATCTTACCGGGTACATCAAGCTGTTGAAACAACTGGTAACGGCGGTAATTAACCAACCAGCCACCCTGCTGTAGTGATTGGATACGGCCAAAGTCGTCAAATTCAAGTAGTGAACTACTTTGAGTGGGGTCAGGGCGACCCAGCACCCAGTATCGCAGGCTGGAGATTGGCACCCGCCACCCCAGTTGTTCATACATTAACTGTTCTGCGCCATCATGACCAACCATCTCGCCCTCGGATGAGTTAAGCACCACCTGTTGCTGATCACCCACCAGATTGATTGCCCCCTGACCAAACGGCCCGCTGAATTTAATTTCATACGCATCATCAAGCTGCTGCCACCACAATGAACCACTCCACGAATCATCGGCGGTTCGAATCGCAATACGCCCCTCTAACTGCCATGCGGTAATCTGCTGCAATGCGGCCTCCCGCTGCGGCCAATTCAGGTGCTGGGGCGCATAGGTCGGCACTGTCGAGCAGCCACTCACGACAAGAAAGAGAAGCAGCGTGGGAAACAGCCGCTGCATTATTTATCCAGGCGCTCTATTGTTTCAGTCAATACCGCGTGATCCGGGTCACTCTCCAGGGCTTTTTGCCAAACATGGCGAGCACGTTCATGCTCACCAAGCGCCCATAAAACTTCACCCAAATGGGCGGCAACCTCAACATCGAAGCTAATCTTCAGCGCCTGGAGCAGGTATTCACGAGCTTTTTCATGCTCACCCATGCGGAAATAGAGCCAACCGATACTATCGGTAATCGCACCACTGCCCGGCTGTAGCGCCATGGCACGCTCCAGATAACCCAGCGCCTCCTCTAACCGAACACCTCGGTTGGCCAGATTGTAACCTAGGGCATTGAGGGCACTGGCATTATTTTCATCCTGATCCAGAACAGTCCAAAGATCCCGCTCCATAGCCATCAAATCACCGGTTTTATCAAACATCATGGCACGTGAATAATAGAGTGGAATAGCGTTGGGCTGCTGTACCAGCTGCTTGGTATACAGCACGATAGCCTGCTGGTAACGCTGGGCACGGTAGAGTATATCTCCGGTCACCAGCACAATATTCAGCTGCTGGCTTTCATCCTCACTTTGAAGCTCTTCCAATATCCCGAGCGCCCCATCATAATCACCCACCTGGGAAATCAAAACCGCCTCCCTCAACCGTGAAGGCAGTAAAAATTGCCCGCCCTCAACGCGGCGATACCAGCTCCGCGCCTCCTCGGGCTGCTTATCAATCTCACCAATACGGCCCAATTGAAAGCGTGCATCATCACGGTGCGCTCCTGATTCGGCCAGTTGAGTCAGTTCTTTTACTGCCAACTCTTTTTTCCCTAGCTCCAGCGAAGCGATTGCATGGAGATAACGGCTTGCTTCATCATCGGGCTGTTGTTGCAGAATAATCTGATACTGCTGCCAGGCCGGTTCAATCTTTTGGCTACGCAGCAGCAAACGAGCTAACACTCGCCTCATTTCAACATCATCACTCATCGCACCCGACAAGTAACCTTCCAGCAATTGAATCGCCTCTTCGTCCCGCTTCAACATTTGCAACAAACGGCCCTGCAACATAATTGCGTTACGCCAGTTGGGGAGAAGTGCTATTGCCCGCTCATTGGCTTCCAATGCCTCTTCAGGATGGCCAAAACGTGCAGCGAGGTGAGCATGGGCAAAATGGGCCTCAGCACTGTCTGGTCGCGCCTTGGCG
>JAFLJP010000056.1 GCA_022712945.1 Gammaproteobacteria bacterium
TTCACGGGGTCTTAGCCTATGTTAATGATTCTATTGGTTTGAAGTCGCAAGCTTATTTTACCAAAATGAATCAGGTACTTTCTTTTTTTGTCATCAAGCGCTAATAAACCCGCTGCTCTGTGGGATTTTGCAAGAGGCTCCGCACTTACTTGTTTTTTCGCCCACCCTGCTAAATAGGGTGAACAACAATTCAGCGTAATAACGGTACGTTAACTTCTTCTACATCCCTAAGCTAATGGATTTACACAAAAAACCACATTCCCCCATACCCTCTGAACGATACAAGGTTGCATTGACAATGTGTTGGCATCGGTTCATCGTGCTACAAGTCATAAATTTCAGTATCCATGTTTTGCATCGGATATAACACGCTATCGATAAAAAGGAGAGACCCATGACCCTGCGCCTTGTCGCTTTCGTTTGCCTGTTTTTTGCCTCCTGGGCTCACGCCTCGCAACCGATTGCGATTCCTGATGAATTGAAGGGCTGGGTGCCGTGGGTATTAGAGGGACAGGAGGCGGTGAACTGCCCGTTTCAGTACACCGATGGAAAACGTCACCACTGCGCCTGGCCAGAGGTGTTGACGCTCGATCTTCACCATCAGGGTGGTTCATTCAATCAATATTGGACCGTCTATGAGAAGAGCTTGATCACCTTGCCCGGTAATCTAAAACATTGGCCACAGGAGGTGACGGTTGATGGTAAGCCGGTGGTGGTCTCAAATAAGCGGGGTCTGCCGCATATCGAATTACAGAAGGGCCGTTACCAGCTTGCGGGCCGCTTTCTCTGGAATAGCCTGCCCAACGCGATTACCCTGCCGAAAAACACCGGTCTGGTTGATGTGGTGATTGATAAGAGAAAAATCAATTTTCCCCGTATAGAGGCCAGCGGCCGGTTATGGTTGAACCAGGCGGCCACACAAACCTCAGATGCGCTTGAAAATCGGCTACAGGTGGCGGTGTTTCGGCGCATTGTCGATGAAGTTCCCCTGCGAATGGTGACCTTGCTTGAGCTCAATGTGATCGGAAAACCGCGTGAAGTGGTGCTGGGGCCACTGCTATCCGATAAGGCTGTACCACTCTCCATTAGTGGGAAATTACCAATGCGCCTTGAGAGCAATGGCACGCTACGCCTGCAAGTACGCCCAGGCCGTTGGCTGGTAGAAGTGGAAGCGCGTTACAAAGCAGTGGTTGATCATTTATCGCTCATGCCTTCTGATTTGCCCGATACAGAAACCTGGGTATTTGATGCCAGACCGTCACTGCGCCTAGTTGAGATTGCAGGCGTGCCTTCCATCGACCCACGGCAGACCCGCCTACCGGATGAGTGGCAAAACTTGCCAGCTTACCGGGTGACAAAGCACGACACGATGAAGATCATCACAAAGCGCCGGGGGGACCCAGTTCCCACCGCCAACGTGCTGAGATTGAACCGTCACCTCTGGCTAGATTTTGCGGGCGATGGTTACACCTTTCAGGATCAGATTAACGGCCAGATGCGCAGTGAGTGGCGCTTGAATATGTCGCCGGAGATGAGCTTGGGCCGAGCGGTAGTTAATGGGATTGATCAGTTGGTGACCCGCCTGAATGAGAGTGAAGCGCAGGGCATTGAGGTGCGCCAGGGCAATGTTTCGCTACAGGTTGATGGCCGCTACTCGGGAGATGTTACAACGCTACCGGCGGTGGGCTGGTTGAGTGATTTTAGTCAGGTTGAAGCGACGCTGCATCTACCGCCCGGCTGGCGTCTGTTTGCCGCATCCGGTGCTGATTCGGTGAGCGGTGCCAGTTGGCTCGACCGCTGGACACTGCTGGATATCTTTCTGGTGCTGATCGGTGCATTGGCCATTCTGCGACTGTTTGGCGGGGTGTGGGGAGCGATTGCACTGGGCTGTTTCATCCTCTCATGGCACGAAAGTGGTGCGCCACAGTTTATCTGGCTGCTGGCGATTGCCGCCACCGCGTTGGTGCGAGTAGCACCCGAGGGACGGTTACACAAAAGCATGCTGATGATCCGTTATCTGAGCCTGCTGGGGCTGGCTGTTATCACCATACCTTATCTGATCGATACAGTACGCACCGCCATCTACCCGCAACTTGAACAGCCCAGTGTCGCCGCTTATCAATCTGCTGCCCGGGTGATGCAGGCATCACACCGGCTGGAGAGCGATGACAGGGTGTCGGAGATGGAATTTTCCGGCGGTATTGAAATGGCTTCCTCCATGGCGAAATCCTATCCCGCCAAAATCGCCTCTCCACCGGTATCTTCATCCCGCTATAGCGACTCAGTCGATCCACGGGCCAAAGTACAAACTGGCCCCGGTCTGCCCGATTGGCGATGGTCTTCAGTGCCTGTTCGCTGGAATGGGCCGGTACAACAGGGTCAGGAGTTGGGGCTGACCTTGATCTCACCCGCTGTCACCTCAAGCATAAAACTGCTGTGTGTGTTGCTGGTATTGCTACTGGGTTTACGTCTGGCGGGTATTACATTAAAGGGGCAACGTTTGACGGTGGAGACGGCCAAGCTGGGTATGATTGGCCTGCTGGTGATCAGCCCGTTATCGATGATACCGAGCCAGGCGGTTGCCGGGGAGATTCCATCACCAGCAATCTTGAAGGAGCTTCAATTCCGGCTGCTGGCCCCGGCGGAATGCCTGCCACAATGCGCGCAGATCTCCCGGATGAAACTCGATGTTCAACCCGAGCAGATACGCATCATGCTAGAGGTACACGCCAGTGAAGCGGTCGCGATACCGGTGCCCAGCAAAATTGATGGCTGGATGCCGACCCAAGTGATGTTGGATGGTCAGGCAGATCAAGCGCTGCGCGGGCCACAAGAGGCGTTGTGGGTCTATGTACCCAAAGGTAAACACCAGATTCAGATTGCCGGCCCGATTCGATCAGTGCGCACGGTGCAACTGCCTTTGCCGTTACAGCCCAGACAGATTGAGGTCACGGCTAATGGTTGGCGTGTCAACGGTGTGCATCAAGATGGCAGTATTGAAAAATCCCTACAAATAGAACGCGAAGTGGCGGAAAACGCGAGTGAAAAGCCCAAGGTGCTGGTGCAAACGGTTCTACCGCCCTTTGTTAACATGACCCGTATTTTACGCCTGGGCCTTGAGTGGCAGCTTGAGACCCAAGTGAGACGTGTCTCACCACTGGGCAGCGCCATCGCTCTGGAGATTCCGTTGATTGCGGGTGAGTCGGTCATTACCGACGGCATTCGTGTGACAGAGGGCAGGGCAGCGATTCAGTTTGCCGCACAACAGCAGGTGGTGCGTTGGCGCTCGTTACTGCCGCTATCAGACTCCATTTCACTCAAGGCAGCGGATACCCTCGACTGGGTTGAACAGTGGCATCTGGATGTCAGCCCCACCTGGCATGTTGAGTTGAGCGGTATTCCACAAATCCACCACCAGAGCAGCAGCGGCAGCTGGTATCCACAGTGGCACCCCTGGCCGGGTGACGTGTTGACCATCAAGGTATCAAAGCCTGCCGGTATCGAAGGCCAAACCAAAACCATCGACCAGACTCAGCTCCTGGTCATGCCCGGTCAACGGGCCACTGACGTCTCATTGTCAATGAGATTGCGCAGCAGCCAAGCGGAACAACACCGGGTCCAACTACCAGAAGGGGCTGTTTTAAATACCGTCAAAATCAATGGCACCTCACAACCGATCCGCCAGGAAGAGGGCGGTATGGTACGTCTACCGCTCACGCCAGGTGAGCAGCAAATCGTGCTCGACTGGCAGACCACAACCGGCATCAGTACGCGGTTGACAACACCGGAAGTGAATATTGGCATCGCCAGCGTGAATGCCAATATTGAGGTCAGAATGCCAGAGAGCCGCTGGACACTGTTTCTCTTTGGGCCACAAATGGGGCCAGCAGTACTATTTTGGGGCGTGTTGATTGTGGTGGTGATTATTGCCATCGGCCTGGGTCGTACCCGGCAGACACCGTTAAAAACCCACCAATGGCTGTTACTGGGTATTGGTCTGTCACAAACCATCATCGGCGTTGCGATGCTGGTGGTCGGCTGGCTGTTTGCCATGGGGTGGCGCAAACGTCTGGGTGCATCCCTGAAACCCAAAAACTTCAATGCCATGCAAGTGGGGCTGGGGCTGTTGACTCTGCTGGCGATGGTTGGCTTAATCGGCGCAGTCGGCTTTGGTCTACTGGGTCATCCGGATATGCAGATCAGCGGAAATAGCTCCCATGCGATGACGCTAAAATGGTATGCCGACCAATCCACACAGCAATTGCCAACAGCCACGGTAATTTCAGCACCGATGTGGCTGTATCGTGCGCTGATGTTAGCCTGGAGCTTATGGCTCGCTTTTGCGTTATTGGGCTGGCTCAAATGGGCATGGCAATGCTTTTTAAGTGATGGATTTTGGCAGCAGATACCCAGTAAGAAAAAACTGATTCGCTCGAAAAAAGAGCAGAGCGATTCACAAAATGACCCATGGGCAGACAAAAATCCGACTCAAAAAATTGAAGATGATAACCAGCACAAGGGGGAGTGAAACAGCCTGTTTTACCGGCTGAAGCAAGCCCGCAGAGAGATAGAGAATTGTGGATTCCTGACTCACTCTGCGCTACGCTCAGCACTACCGTACAAGACAAACACACAGCAGAAATCATGAATATTGAAGAATTAAACGCTGAATTTGCAGTTCCCGATCAACTCGAATTTATAAAGGGCAAAGGCGGCCTGCCTTTTATCGCCATTGATAACGGTGCCGCTTGCGCACTGATATCGATTTATGGTGGACAAGTACTGGGTTATCAGCCCGCAGGGACCACAGAAGAGGTCATATTTTTAAGCCAAAAAGCACACTATGAAGAGGGCAAAGCGATCAAGGGTGGTATACCCATCTGCTGGCCCTGGTTTGGAGCCGACCCGGAAGGGAAAGGCCCAGCCCACGGTTTCGCCCGTAACCGGATGTGGAAGGTCATACAAACGGAAAGCTCCAATGAAGGCGTGACCAAAGTGATCCTTGGTTTTTCTAATTCAACAGCAACGCAAAAAATCTGGCCACACACCTTTGAACTGACGCTAGAGATCAGTGTAGGGCAGTCACTGGGCCTGGTGCTGACAACCCGCAATACCGGTAATCAAGCGTTCACCATTACCCAGGCGCTGCACACCTATTTTAGTGTGGATGAGATCAATCAAGTGAAAATAGCCGGACTGGATGGAGTCAACTACCTGGACAAAGTGGACAACTTCAAACAGAAACAGCAAACCGGTGAGGTCGCCATCGCCGGAGAAGTTGATCGAATCTACACAGAGGCACCACCGCTACTGGTGATAGACGATGCCGCCCGCCCACGGCGGATACAAATCGAATCCAGCGGCAACAACACCGCCGTAGTCTGGAACCCATGGGCCAAGATTACCGCCAGCATGGTCGACCTGGAAGACGATGCCTATCAACACTTTGTCTGCGTAGAGACAGCCAATGCGGCCGATGATGCCATCGAAATAGCAGCGGGTGAATCGCATCGATTGACCGCCAACTATCGAGTGGTAGATTAATACTGAAGTATGACGAGGTATTAAAAGCAGCCTTAAAATATTCATTTATTTGTTTTATTGAGGGAAGGTGTTGACAGGGTGAGTTAACACGGTATGATACGCGCCATCAAATGCGGGAATAGCTCAGTTGGTAGAGCACGACCTTGCCAAGGTCGGGGTCGCGAGTTCGAATCTCGTTTCCCGCTCCAAATCCAAAAAAGCGCCATCTGAATCATCAGATGGCGCTTTTTTTTGTCTCAGAAAATGCGTGTTAAATGGTCCGCTTGAGTGGATTCGAACCACCGACCTGCCCCTTAGGAGGGGGCCGCTCTATCCAGCTGAGCTACAAGCGGTTTTCAGCATTTTAGCGGAACTGTTAAGGAAATTGAAAGATTCTTTTTTCCGCTTCTGCTATTTGGACTACCGAGATCAGCGGTACAAAGTGCTCACCCCTCGTCCGCCACGGTTGAGCACATGGGTAAAATATCCGTAGTGCTCACATCTGAATGCCCCAACAGCTCTTGAATGGTGCGAATATTATAACCTGAATAGCTACAGGCCTATTTTCTACTGTGCTGAATAAGTTACCAGCATATTTAGATTTTGCCTCAAATCGAGCCGTTTTCGCACGGAAAGAGGGAGCATATAGGGCATATGTGAGCGATTGAGTACGAAAATAACCAAGAGTTGAGGCAAAAGATGAATGCGCTGAGTAGTTACAAAAATAAGTGCTAACAAGCCCTCGTCGATCTAGGTATAATTCCCCGATGTTAGGACTCTCTATTCCCCAAATGATCGCGGTATCCATATTGCCGCTGCTGTTCGCTATTGTGATTCACGAGGTGGCGCACGGCTGGGTTGCCAAGCAACTGGGCGACCCAACCGCAAAAATGTTAGGGCGACTGACCCTGAACCCGATCAAACATATCGATCCCATCGGTACCCTTGTGGTGCCTTTGATTCTGTTGGTGATGGGTGGCTTCATTTTTGGCTGGGCAAAGCCGGTGCCGGTAACCTGGGCAAATTTGAAAAACCCAAAGCGTGACATGGCACTGGTTGCCGTGGCCGGACCCGCTGCCAATCTGTTGATGGCGTTGTTCTGGGCGTTGGTGGCAAAAATCGGCCTGACTCTGGGGGCAGATGTTGCCTGGCTGGCAACACCGCTCGCCTTAATGGGCATTGTCGGGGTCACCTTTAACCTTATTTTGATGGTGCTTAATCTGTTACCCATACTGCCGCTGGATGGCGGGCGAATTGTCGAAAGTCTTTTACCTGGGCCGCTTTCATATCAATTTTCAAAATTGGAACCCTACGGTTTTATTCTGCTGCTGGTGCTACTGGTAAGTGGTTTATTGGGTAACGTATTGGGTGTGCCGGTTCAATTTCTTGAGCAGACAATTTTTAAACTATTTGGTTTATAACAAAGGTAAATTGGAACAATGCAAAATCAGCGTGTCCTATCGGGAATGCGATCCACCGGAAAACTTCACCTTGGCCATTACCATGGCGTACTTAAAAACTGGTTGGCGCTTCAGCACGAATATGAATGTTTCTTCTTCATTGCCGATTGGCACGCGCTGACCACTGAATATGAGAATCCAAAAAAGATTCAAGAGAGCTGTACTGAAATGGCGATTGACTGGCTTGCGGTGGGCATCAACCCCAAGGATGCCCGGATATTTGTGCAGTCACAGGTACCAGAGCACGCTGAACTCCACTTGCTATTGTCGATGATCACTCCGTTGAGTTGGCTGGAGCGGGTACCAACCTACAAAGACCAACAAGAGAAACTACGTGAGAAAGATCTCGCAACCTACGGTTTTTTAGGCTATCCGCTGCTACAGAGTGCCGATATTCTCATTTATAAAGCAGGGCATGTGCCGGTGGGCGAAGACCAAGTTTGTCATGTGGAGTTAACCCGAGAAGTAGCACGTCGCTTTAACCACCTTTACGGTCGTGAGCCCGATTTCAAAGAGCGGGCAGAGCAGGCGGCGAGCAAAATGGGTAAAAAGACGAGCAAGCTCTACCACAAACTACGCAAAGGTTATCAAGAGCAGGGCGATACTGAGGCATTGGCCGCTGCACAAGCGTTATTGGCTGATCAGCAGAATGTCACCCTGGCAGACCGCGAGCGACTGATGGGTTACCTGGAAGGGGGTAGCAAAATCATTCTACCCGAGCCCCAGGCACTACTAACAAAAGCCTCTAAAATGCCGGGACTGGATGGGCAAAAGATGTCTAAATCCTACGGCAATACCATCTCACTGCGTGATGACATTGACAGTGTTGCCAAGAAAGTACGTACCATGCCCACCGATACCAAACGTGTGCGCCGAAATGATCCCGGAAATCCAGAAGATTGCCCGGTATGGCAGTTACATGAAGTTTACTCATCCGAGGAGACCAAGGCGTGGGCCGATCAAGGTTGTCGTAGCGCCGGTATTGGCTGTGTCGACTGCAAGGGGCCGATTATCGAAGCCGTTCAAGCCGAACTGGCTCCAATTCAAGAGCGGGCAAAAATGTTTGAAGAGCAGCCGGACCTGGTGCGTAATATACTCAATGAGGGGGCAGAAGCGGCACGGGATGAGGCACGTAAGACCCTGATTGAAGTTCGTCAGGCAATGGGTTTATACCGTTAAGGACGCTCTGAAAATGGTCGCCACTGTTTCAGCAGCACAAGAGGAGTCACTGGCAAAAGTTAATGGCGAGCCAGTGGTTAACTTGCCAAAAGATCTATTTATACCTCCCGATGCGTTGGAGATTTTCTTAGAGACCTTTGAGGGCCCGCTGGATCTACTGCTCTATCTCATCCGCAGCCACAACCTTGATATACTGAACATTCCGATTGCCGAAGTGACACGTCAATATATGAAGTATGTGGCGTTAATGGAGAAAATTGACCTGGAACTGGCTGCGGATTATCTGGTGATGGCCGCGATGCTGGCTGAAATCAAGTCGAGAATGTTGTTGCCGCGTACCTCACACCATGAAGAGGATGATGATCTCGACCCCCGTGCAGAGCTGGTTCGTCGGTTACAAACCTACGAACGTTATAAAAAGGCAGCCGAGAATTTAGATGAACTGCCACGGATGGAGCGCGATACCTTTGAGGTTAAGCTTGATCCACCGCCAGTTGCGCATGAAAAACAGCAAAAACAGCATCCACCAATTGATTTGGCCACGGTGTTATCAGCCTTTCATGGGGTATTACAGCGGGCAGTACTCTCTACCCACCACACGGTGGAAAAAGAGCGGCTCTCGGTACGAGAGCGCATGAGTTTGATTGTTGATCTTGTCACGCCAGAGCACTTTTTACCCTTCACGCAGCTGTTTCATTATGATGAGGGGCGGCCCGGAGTGGTGGTGACGCTGCTGGCGATTCTGGAGTTACACAAAGCGCAACTGATTGAATTGGTGCAAACTGACCCCTACGGCACCATTCATGTGAAAGGTGTTGCGTGATGCCCACACCATCCACAGCCTCACTCAAAAATATTCTTGAGGCCGCTCTGCTGGCGGCGGGTCAACCACTCAGCATCAAGCAGTTACGTCGGTTGTTCTCAGATGAGTGGCAACCGAGTGAGGTTGAAATAGGTGAAACAATTACGCTATTACAGCAGGAGTACCAGGGGCGGGGTATTGAGTTGAAAACGCTGGCCAGTGGTTTCCGTTTTCAGGCTTGCAGTGAAACGGCACCCTGGATCTCTCGACTCTGGGATGAACGGCCACCGCGCTACTCCAGAGCCTTATTGGAAACCCTGGCGATAGTGGCCTATCAACAGCCAATTACCCGCGCTGAAATTGAAGATGTTCGTGGCGTAGCGGTTAGCAGCAGTATGATTAAAACATTGATGGAACGCGAATGGATTCGGGTGACGGGTCATCGGGAGGTACCGGGAAAACCGGCACTCTATGCAACCACCCACGATTTTTTGGACTACTTTAATCTACAGAGTGTGGATGAGTTGCCACCGTTAATGGCCGCTCGAGATGTTGATGCCATTACCGATGAGTTGAAGCTGAATAGTTACGCTGAAAATAGTAGATAACCGCAGGTACCGCCTGCCATGGTAAATAATGATGAGTGAAAGATTACAAAAGGTACTCGCACGGGCAGGCATCGCCTCTCGCCGGGCGATTGAGACCTTGATCAGTGAAGGTAAAATTAAGGTGAACGGGCGCACTGCGGTGCTGGGTGACCGTGTCGGCCCGGGTGACCGTGTTAACGTCGATGGACAGCCGGTCAGCCAGGATAAACTGATTCAACAGCCCTGCCAGGTATTGCTCTACCACAAGCAGGTGGGTGAAGTCTGCACCCGACATGATCCTGAAAAACGCCCCACTATTTTCAAAAACCTGCCCAAACTACAGAAGGGCAGCTGGATCGCGGTGGGTCGTTTAGATATTAATACCAGTGGCTTGATTATGCTGACCACCGATGGTGAGTTGGCAAATCGCCTCATGCACCCCTCATCAGAAATTGAGCGTGAATACGCGGTGCGGGTGTTTGGTCAAGTGACCGAAGAGATTGCCCAGCGCCTGCTGAAAGGGGTGATGCTGGAAGATGGACTCGCGAAATTCGATAAAATAATGGATAGCGGGGGTGAAGCCTCCAATCACTGGTACCACGTCACCTTAAAAGAGGGGCGCAACCGGGAAGTTCGTCGCCTTTGGGAATCACAGGGTGTTTCTGTTAGTCGTTTGGTGCGAGTGCGTTATGGTGATATTTGGCTGGAGCGTCGCTTGCGCCCCGGTAAATGCGAACTGCTGGTGGAAAAGCAGATTAACCTCTGTCGTCAATGGGTAGGGCTGGAGCCGGTGGCCAATCAACGGGCTATTATTCGCCGCGCTAAAGAGAGTATCGAGACAAAACGTGACCCGGTAAAGCTACGTAAGGCCAAAGCACGTTCGCCTAAAAAGCACACACCACGGGCGCGTATTCGTCGTGACAATAAAAAGAAAAAAAGAAAATAGCCGCTTAGTTACAATGAGATAGCGATTAAACCTAATCTTGAATATAGGTTAACCGCTGCAAACCTGATTACGACCACTGCGCTTGGCTTTGTAAAGTGCATCGTCTGCTCTTAGAAACAGGCTGTCATCCTTGTCCTGACTGGCGAGGCTGGAAACGCCAATACTGATGGTCATGCTTAATGCCTGGCCATGGCAGATGCACTCGGTTTGCTCCACCGATTCACGAATACGTTCCGCCACCAGCATCGCACCGCTGGGCGTGGTATTGGGCAGCAGCATCACAAACTCTTCACCACCATAGCGGAAGGTATAATCGGTGGTGCGTGCCGTGCTTTTCATGATCTCTGCCATCGCTTTTATCAAGCAATCTCCCGCCTTATGGCCATAACGGTCATTGACCCGCTTAAAGTGATCAATATCCAGCACTAACATTGCAAGAGAGTTGCCGTAACGCATCGCCATTTTACTCTCATGGGTAATGTGTTCATCCATGCTGCGACGATTATCCAGACCGGTCATCGGATCTTTGCTGGCGGCTTGGATTGCCTTTTGAAATTGCAGGCAGTTACGAAGAGGGTAGAGCAGTAGTGCAATTAGTTTTTCAAACAGTTCCAGATCATTTTCGGTAAAACGCTGGCGGTGGCTAATACAAATTTCACCAAAACTTTCCGCTTCCAGCGTCAGCCGATAACAGCAGCTGTGGCGGCCACGCTCACCAATCAAAATATCCTCGTTATGTTGATCATTAAGATAAGTGATAGCGGAAAAAGAGAGAACTTTTGCCGTTTGTTCAGCAAAGATGTTCAGCACAGCAGTCAAATCAAGTGAGGTTTGTAACAGACCGGTGAATTGTGCCGCCTGATCACTAAATGACTCAATACAGGCACGGTCAACCACCACGTTTTTTTTGCGTTGCTTGATATCTGCCAATGTTTCAGCAACAAATGGGACGGCTGTAGACATTTTGGCAATCTCCGTAAATTGATTTTCCTGAAAAATATGCTAAAAACATGCCGTTTTTGTGGTTTAATAGTAATTTACAATATAAACAAAGAGTTATCATAATGTCACATGGTTTAAATAGTAGGGGCTGGGTTGCCGGTTTATCAGCTAATTATTCAATCGTGGTATTTTTGACGCCATAAACGCCAAAAATCAGGGGCGAACGGTAAATGCCTCACCCGTGATACCTTTGCTATCCGGGCCAATCAAGTAGAGGTAATCATCCATGATGGTCTCAGGAGTGCGTAGCGCATCGTTACTTTCACCGGGGTAAGCATTTTTTCTAAAGCGGGTAAGCACCGGGCCTGGGTCAATATTATTCACCCGAATATGGGTATTTTCCTCAAGCTCGTCAGCCAAAATCCGGGTCAGTGCTTCAATGCCAAATTTACTGACGCTATACCCGCCCCAGTAAGCACGGCTGCTGCGGCCAACCGCATCCGAGGTGAAAAGAATCGAGGCATCGGCTGATTTTTTTAATAGTGCCAAACAGGCCTGGGTCAGCAGCATGGGGGCGGTGAGGTTAACCTGCATCACCTTATTCCATTCGGCAATCGAGTAGTGCTCGATCGGGGAGAGGGGGCCAAGAGTCGCAGCGTTATGCAGTATGCCATCCAGTTGGCCAAACTCCTGTTCAATTTTTCCCGCAAGGGTGTGAAAATCCTGTTGTGTCGCGGTTTCCAGATTACAGGGGATAATGGCTGGTTTGGGTGCGCCCGATGCCTCTATTCGATCATAGACCTGCTCAAGGTTGCGTTGTTTTCGCCCAAGTAAAATAACCGTTGCCCCCTGGGCGGCAAAGGTTTCCGCCGCCGTTGCCCCAATGCCCGAAGTTGCACCGGTCACCAAAATGATACGCCCACCCAGACAGCCGGCATCCGCTTGATATGTTTGTGGAATTGTCTGCATGATGATTATCTTTATATAGAGTGATTAGATAGGGGCACTGCTTTGTCGCTTATGCGGCCGCCTGCTTAAGGCCTTTGCTACGACGCTTTTCACTGCGTGCGGTTTTCCATGCCAGCCATAACTTACGCAATGGTGTTAGCTTGATACGGTGCTTAAGTACATTGTAGTTATCTTTTTCGATTTCAGTCAGAGTTGCCTGGTAAATTGCCGCCATAATAATACCACTGCGCTGCTTATAACGGTCTGATTCGGGCAACTGTTCGAACGCTTTTTGATAATAGTCGTGGGCACGCTTGGCTTGAAACTCCATCAGCCGGGTGACCGATTCTGTTTGTCGTCCTGCGAGAATATCCTGCTCACTCACTTCAAATTGCGCTAACTCATCAGCGGGAAGATAGATGCGACCACGCATGGCATCTTCACGTACATCACGCAAAATATTGGTGAGCTGGAAAGCGAGTCCCAGGCTAAGGGCATAATCGAGGGTTTTGTGGTCGTTATAGCCAAATATTTCTGCCGCCATCAAACCGACCACAGAGGCAACACGGTGGCAGTAAAGCTTGAGCTCTTTAAAGCTCTGGTAGCGCACCTGATTAAGATCCATCTCCATGCCGTCAATGATCTCAAGGAAGTGCTCTAACGGTAGGTTAAACTCTTTCACCGTCTGCTGTAGCGCCAATGCCACCGGTTGCGTGGGAGTGCCGTCGAAAATTTTACCGACCTCATCACGCCACCATTGCAGTTTAATACGCGCAAGCCCTGGGTCACTGCACTCATCCACCACATCATCCACCTCACGACAAAATGCGTAAAGAGCGACAATAGCCTGGCGTTGATCTGCGGGCAAAAACATAAAGCTATAGTAAAAACTAGAACCACTGGAGGCCGCTTTTTCCTGGCAATATTGATCTGGAGTCATGGGGTCTATATGGGCTTATTAAAAGTTGAGCGCCATTGTACCTGACCCGCTGGCGTGATTAAAGACACGCTGGGGTTTTGAGTGAAAATGAGATTGAAATACGGGGGTTTTAACACCCTCTACGTTACGCATTTGGCTCGACCGAGTAAAAACCCCGATAGAGAACAACATGGGGTAGAATGCTGTCTTTAGACCTTTTTATCTCTATTTTGGATTACACATGGCAACAACTCAATTGATTGCTCACCACCTGTTTTGTGATGGTGAAAACCCCGCTAAATTAACCTTGCGAGATAACGTGCTGGGGGATGGACTGCATCAGGATATGTTGCTGGATAAACTAAAGGGCAGCTTCATGGTGCGTTTAACCCGCAAACATGGCAGTTTTTCTGAAGGGGAGGGGGGTGGTGCCGCTCTGTTGCCAAATGAGCTGAATGCCTATCTCACAGGTGATCGCAATTTGACGGATCTGAGTCGCAATTTTATGCCATCGCTTGCCCAGAAACTGGAAGAGCAGGGGCTGGTATTGAACGCCCACTTTCTGTTCTTCACTGAAAAGTCTTTTGACCACCACCATGTTTTCTACCTGTTTGTCGCCCACCAAAGCGAATCACTGGCAATCAGTGAGCAGTTGGAGGTATGCCCCAGCTATGTGATCGATACTGGCGCAACGATGTTTGGTATTAAGATCGATTTGGCCGAATGGAAAGGGGATCGTCAATACGCTTATTTATCAATAGTTCCACCAAAAGGAAGCGCACCACTGGCTGAATTATTTGACCAGATGACAGGCTTCAACCACGGAATCAACAAACAGGAGAGCACTACCCAGTTGTTGGATGGCGTTGAACATTACGCAAAGCAGTTGCCCGATGAACAGGCCAAGGCAGTGCGTAACCAAGTGGTGGATTACTGCATCGAAAAAGAAAAAAATGACGAACCAGTTAGCATTCCAGGGCTTTCTGCGGCTCTAGATGGTATCGATTGTGATCAATTCATACGCCAGATGGCAACCCATAACCCGAAGACAACAGATGACCCCGTCATAATCGATCGCCGAGCACTGCAACGCTACGTGAAATTTTCAGGCCGTGAAAAAACGCTGGCCATCAGCTTCTCATCCGACCAGCTGAACGACCGTGTTCTGTACGACGAACAGCGCGACACACTCACCATTAATGGTCTTCCCAAAGCACTGCGTGATCAATTGCTTCGGCATTTGACTGGTAGCGGGTAACCAACTATCAACCCGCAAACGATTGTCAATGTCATCGAAAAACAGCTAAAACCAATTGCATTCAGGGTATGTTGATGCAGGAGTAAGACCCTAAGGCTCTAGGCCTGTAGAAGGAGTAGAGCTGGTCGAAAACCTAGGTCAATTCAATAATTGGGTTGAAGGGCTAAATCCAGAATTTCCAGAAAAATCTATTCCGTTTATGTATCAAGCTGGTATTGGTGTCTATGCAATAGGAAAGCAGTCAGGGAAAATTTACGAGTGGGATGATGAGCAAGGCGTACTATCTGACGAATTCGATAAGGTGTTTTTAGCTGCAATTACGCTACCCATGAGATTAATTTAGGATGCTATAAAGTTCTAAAATAAGTTTTGTGATTTCTTTTTCAGATAACGCCCCAAAGCCAAAACGAATATGCTCGGGCTCATTTTGACCACATATGTGGGAACTTCCAAAAAAAGAGTCCGGGTGATTTAATTGAAGCGAACTTCGCTCATTAATCATGCTAGAAATATTTATCCATAAAGCTAGCCCTCCAACAGGTAATTCAAATGTAATCCTATCGCCAAATATTCTTATAAGTTCTTCAACTGCATGATCTCTTCTTGTCTTGTATAGTTTACATGTTTTTCGAATGTGTTTTTTTACTTCTCCAGATTCCATTAAATCGGCTAGTGCTAATTCAGTAACAGTGTTTCCTTGCCTATCAATTAGAACTATTTCATGAGCAACCCGATCTACAAATTTCTTATCAGCAACTAAATAACCTACTCTTAAACCGGGGGCAAAAACTTTAGACATAGAGCCAATATGAATAACATTTTCAGAATTAGGCAAACTGGAAAGAGGGGGTACAGGTCGCATTTCATAATGAAAATCATGATCATAATCGTCCTCTATTACAGCGAAGTTATGAGTTTTCGATAGATTCAAAAGCGTTAGTCTACGATCCATAGACATGCAAACGGTGGTTGGGTATTGATGGTGTGGAGTTATAAAAATTCCTGCCACATCAAATTCGGCTAAAATTTTTCGTAAATCATCAATGATCAGCCCCTGGCTGTCTATTTTGCAATGTATTATTTCAAAACCATTCGACTCAAAAGCAGCGACAGCAGGAGAGTAGCAGAGCTGTTCAAATACGATAGCGCCTTGCTTAGGGTTAAGGACTCTGGAGGCAAGAAAAATCCCCATTTGACTACCTCTTACAATGCACACCTCCTCTGTTGTTGCATTCATGAATCTATCCATTACTAGCATATTTCTAATGGATTGACGCAATTCTAAAGTACCCCGCGGATCCCCGTACCCTAACGAAGACTGCCGACTCGATTTCACTATTGCCCTTCTATACGCCCTGGATAATAGCTCATATGGAATTAAACGGCTGTCAGGGACACCATCATTAGGCCCTAATTTTTCTTCTTGTAAAACAAGAGCAGACTGGTAAACGCTATCCATAAGTACAGAAGATGATCTCGTTTCTTTAACTGTACTCACTAAGTTCAAATCTTCACTGGAAAGTGTTTGCTCGGGTAATTGATCTGACACGAATGTGCCGCTTCTAGGACGTGATTTTAACCACCCCTGGGATTCAAGTTCCTCGTAGCAAAATTGAACAGTTTTTCTGTTAACAGCCAATTGTTTAGCGAGGGATCTTGAGCCTGGGAGCGTAGTCCCCGGCATCAACCGACCACTTTGTATTTCCTTAATCAGTTGATTGCAGAGCTTTGCATGAAAAGAGCCACCTTGGCTTTCCTCTAGCCAGATTTTTGTTTTCCAAGGTCTTAACATTTTACTTTATCCTTTAGAGCTGGCCCAGCATTTATAAAAAAACTGGGTGTAGTTACTGGGTCAACAGGGGCTGTATATTGTCCTAACTTATTGACGAGATCAAATATACGAGGATTAAAATGATGAAAACTGCTGGTGTAAGTAAAAAAGAGTTGATGCAGAGTGCACAAATTAGCATGTCCAACTTAGTGCGGGACGACCTATACACTGATCAGCAAAAACTGGCTCTGACTTGCCGAATTTTGTTCGATAAAGGTCATGATGCAGGTTTAGCTGGTCAAATAAGTTGCCGAGCAGATGAGAAAGATACCTTTATCACTCAAAGATTCGGTTTAGGTTTTGATGAAATTACAGCCGAAAATTTACTTGAAGTTGACCTAGATCTAAAACCGCTGAAAGGCGACGCAATGGTTAATCCTGCTAATAGATTCCATACCTGGATCTACAAAGAGCATCCTGATGTTAATTGTATTGTACATACGCACCCAACTTATATTGCCGCGCTAGCAATGCTCAAGATTCCGCTGATAATTTCACAAATGGATACATGCGGTCTCTATGATGATTGCTCTTTTGTCAGTGAGTGGCCTGGAGTTCCAGTTGGGAACGAAGAAGGCATGCTCATTTCAAATGCTCTGGGTGACAAGCGCGCAGTCTTTTTAGCTCATCATGGACAACTGGTCGTTGGTAAGACCATAGAAGAAGCATGTAATTTGGCGATTCTTATTGAGCGGGCCGCAAAGCTACAAATTTTAGCAATGTCAGCAGGGCAGATACAACCATTGCCAATCGATTTGGCAAAAGAAGCGCATGACTGGGTGTCTACTGATAAGCGAAACAAAGTCAATTTTGCGTACTACGCGCGCCAAGCTCTAAAAACTAACCCCGACTGTATTTGAGGAAAAAAATGAAAATCAAAGGAATTATTTCTTACCCTATTACACCTTTTAGCCTAGACGAACGCAGCATAGATTTTGATGTCCTTGGGCAGACGCTAGAACTACTTATCGAAAATGGTAGCGATGCAATTGCCCCACTGGGAAGTACCGGTGAAAGTGCATATTTAAGCCTTGATGAGTGGCGACAAGTAGCAGATTTTACAATCAAAACTGTCAATTCAAGAGTCCCTGTTATTGTAGGTATATCTGAGTTGACTACTCTAGGTGCTGTAGGTCGGGCACGTTATGCCGAATCTATTGGCGCAGATTCCGTTATGGTTATCCCTGTTTCCTACTGGAAGCTCACCGAACAGGAAGTTTACAACTATTATAAAGAAATATCAGACGCAATTTCTATCCCAATCATGGTTTATAACAACCCTGCCACTAGCGGAATTGATATGTCACCAGAATTGATGATTAAAATGTTTAAAGAAATAGAAAACGTCACTATGGTTAAGGAAAGTACCGGTGACATTCAGCGTATGCATAAGCTTTTTGAATTATCTGAAGGTGAACTTCCATTTTATAACGGCAGTAATCCATTAGCATTTGAAGCTTTATGTGCTGGAGCTAGTGGCTGGTGCACAGCTGCACCTAATATACTCGGCAATAAGCCTAAACAATTGTTCCAAGCTGTTTTTAATGGACAGCTTCAGATTGCTCAGGATAT
Organism: Gammaproteobacteria bacterium; assembly: GCA_022712945.1. Classification (GTDB taxonomy): domain Bacteria; phylum Pseudomonadota; class Gammaproteobacteria; order RBG-16-57-12; family RBG-16-57-12; genus JAFLJP01. The sequence continues at coordinate 17,968 of JAFLJP010000056.1, forward strand.
TTTTTACAAACAACTGCCTATGCTACATTTTATTGTAGAGGGGGGAATTCCAAAAGCGATTAAAGCAGGCTTAACACGACGTGGAATTAAAGCGGGCCAACCAAGGAAGCCATTAAGAGGGGCAACCGGAGTTGAAATACAGAAACTAGAAGACTTAATGGTTCAGTTTGGCCAATAGAGTAGTCGGTCAATAGGGTGGGGCTAGGGGGTTCCTCCGCGCCTCACCCTATATTTTGTATCTGGCTTAACCGTTCGTATGAATAAGTTGTTACCGTTATTAATTGGGTATAAGTACGCTGAAAGTGACAAAAATATGTATAAATATGTGGGGCTGGCAATTATTTTAATCACCTGAATTCAAGTAATAAGTGCACAACCGGTTAATTTTTCTTTAGTAAGAGCCTCTTGCAAAACTCTCAGCGATGAACAATCTGAGTTTGTCATTTTTACTTAGAAATGCGTAAAAACCCCAAAACTCGCCAGATGTTACTTAGAGCCTACTCGGAAATCATAACCTGCTGATATATATGTATTAACCTCATAATTTCGTTATAATAGTGCACGAAAACAAGCCCTTTACTCACAAAAGCCGTGCACTATGATCCGCT
>JAFLJP010000051.1 GCA_022712945.1 Gammaproteobacteria bacterium
TGCAAATTTCACAAACATTCTTCCACCTCTTTCACTTTTAGCCTTCCACTGATTTCACAAACTGCCTTCCACCCTTTTCACTATTTACCTTCCACTTTTTGAGTGTTTAGCGAAAAGGTTTTGGAATTTAAGTTGGCGAAATATTTGACCTCCCAAACAAGCTAAATCTACCATTTAATTATGGTGCTAAACTTTGTCTATCTCAATCGAGATGGAGAAAAAATGAAAGGAATTAGCATGTTGAAGATCAAAGAAATCTTACGACTAAAATGTGAAGCTAAGCTATCAAACAGAAAGATAGCAAGAGCTTTAAATATCAGCCATAGCGTAGTTAATGAATACACCAAGGAGTTTAAGCTTACCAACAAAAAGTATGAAGATATCATCTCGCTTGGAGATAAGGAGATACTTGCTCTTTTTAAATCTACTCGTATTACAGAGAGTAAATACCCAGTTCCAGATTTTGCAAAAGTACATGTGGAACTAAGAAATAAAATAGTGACACTGACACTCTTGCACGAAGAGTACATAGAGCGTTGCCCTAACAAACAAGGCTACGGTTTCACTTGGTTCTGCAATCGATACAAAGCCTATGCCAAAAAAATAAATCCCTCAATGCACCTTACTCATAAAGCAGGAGAAAAGACATTTATTGATTTCAGTGGTAAAACGGTAGATATCGTAAATCCTCAAAATGGGATTATTACTAAAGCAGAATTGTTTATCGCTGTTTTACCTGCATCAGGCTTTGCATTTATCAAAGCAATAGCTTCACAGAAAAAAAGAGACTTTATAGATGCACACGTAGATATGTTTGAGTATTTCGGTGGAGTAGCAGAGCTACTTGTACCCGACAACTTGAAGAGTGCCGTCACAAGAGCTGACAACTATGACCCTGATGTAAATCCTGATTATGCTTCAATGGCAAGACACTATGGTAGTGCTGTTATGCCTACTCGTGGATATAAGCCAAAGGATAAGGCACATGTTGAGCTGTCTGTTAAGTTAGTACAACGGTGGATACTTGCAAGACTCAGAAACTTTACCTTCTATTCAATAGCAGAGTTAAATAAAGAGATAGAGAGATTAGCCCCTCTCTACCACGATAAGGTGATGAAACATCTTGCTAAAAGCAGAAGAGAACTCTTTCTTGAACTAGACAAGCCAGCACTAATGCCTCTTCCTGCAACAAGGTACGAGTACAAAGAATTCAAACTACTCAAAGTCAGCAAGGATTATCATATCCAATTAGAGCATAATTTTTACTCTGTACCTTACCAACTTATTGGCAAAAAAGTAGAAGTATGGTTTGGTGCAAAAATTGTAACAATCACTTATGAGGGTAAAACAGTAGCTACTCATCCTAAATTATTACACAAAGGTGCTTACTCAACCCAATATGAACATATGGCTTCATCACATCAAAAGTATCTTGATTGGTCTCCAGGAAAGATTATGAACTGGGGACTTACCATAGGTACTGAGACTGCAAAACTCTTTAAGAACATCATGGAGTCTCGTCCTCATCCTGAGATGGGATTTAGAACATGTTTAGGGATAATTAATACCTACAAGAAGTACCAAGAAAAAGAGTATACAGAGGAACATTTAGAGATTATTTCCACTATGGCTATCTCTAAGCATTTCTATAGAGTAGCACAAGTCAAAGATCTTCTTAAATCCTATAAACCAAAAGATAGTGATGAGACTGCTTCACTTATAGCTCTCACTTCCCATGACAATATCAGAGGTGCTGAGTATTTCAGCTAAAAACGCATATAGAAAACTATATAACGATTCAAAAAATAAACGAAATCAAAAGGATAGAAAATGCCAATACAAGAACTAACCGATAAATTAAAACTAAATGCTTTTTACACAGCACTCATAGAACAAGAGACACAACCAGCATACAGTGAACTTCCATTTGAAAAAAGAGTGCAGATGCTTCTTGAAGCAGAGGTGCTTGAGAGAGATAATAAAAGATTACAAAGACTTGTTAAACAAGCAAAACTGCATGAGAGAGGTGCCAACATAAGTGAGATAAACTTTTCACCTGATAGAAATTTAGATAAGAGTGTTATTCTGGATTTAGCAGGAGGTAACTACATAAAGTATTTTAGAAACATTATTCTTACCGGTCCAACAGGTTCAGGTAAATCTTATATTGCACAGGCTTATGCAAATAAGGCTATGAGTATGGGATACAGTGCATTGTATGTAAGAGTTCCAAGACTCATGCAATACCTTCAAGCCATCAGAGGGGATGAAGAGTATCTCAAATATTTAGCAAAGTTAAAAAGAATCAATCTTCTTATTCTTGATGACTTTGGAGTGAGCCCACTTAAAGCAGTAGAAGCTAGAGATTTACTTGAGATAGTTGAAGATAGAGTAAATCAATCATCTCTCATTGTAACATCTCAGCTTGCAATTAAAGATTGGCATGGGTATCTGCATAATGCAACTATAGCAGATGCCATACTTGATAGAATTGTGCACAATGCATATAAAATAGAATTCAAAGGAGACGCAGACTCACAACGCAAGAAAAATGCTAAAGAAGCAATGAAATAGTAAAATCATTCTTCCACCTACTCTCATTTATGCTACAATTTTATATGCTTGTTTGAGACTCAAAAAAGTGGAAGGCTGGGAGTGAAACGGGTGGAAGAATAAAGTGAAATATGCA
>JAFLJP010000126.1 GCA_022712945.1 Gammaproteobacteria bacterium
ATGCGTACTTATGAGCCTCTTGCAAAATCCCACAGAACAGCGGGTTTATTAGTGTTTGATGACAAAAAAAGAAAGTACCTGATTCATTTTGGCAAAATAAGCTTGCGACTTCAAACCAATAGAATCATTAACATAGACTAAGACCCCCGTGAATCACGGTACGCCAAAAATTATCCCACGCATGGCAGCATATACAAAGTACCTAATTCCAACAAAAAACACATTGAAACAGTTGTATTACGGCATCGCTTGTCTTTAATTTCAATAGCGAAAGGGGGCTAAATGGATCCGCCTTAAGTAACATCTGGCGATGTTTTGGGGTTTTTACGCATGTCTAAGTAAAAATGACAAACTCAGATTGTTCATCGCTGAGAGTTTTGCAAGAGGCTCTGGAGGTTTTATGTTTTTTAGAATAGCGATAAGTCTGGTTTTGGTAACATCATTACTTGCCAGTGGTGCCGCTTTGGCGGCAGCGAAGGTGTATGTCAGTGGTCTCGATAGGACGATAATAGTTTACGATCAACAAACTGGAATTGAGGAAGCTATAATCGCCACAAACGGGAATGCCCCTAGCGATCTATTTGTGCACCCCTCTGGTGATTATTTGTTTGCAACTACTTACACTGGGTCCAACCTTGGCTACAAAATTGTGAAAATTGATATAGCACAAAACATACAGATTGAAGAGGCTGTTTTAACCACATCAGGTCCACACGTGCATGGAACCACCTACTCACCTATAGGTGATAAGGTTTATTTTTTCCAAATACCATCAAGCAGCACCCCGCCATCCCCAGTATATGTATTCGACCTTAACAGCATGACTCTTGATAGTGAAATACCCATGGATTTTGATGTACAGAGTTTGACTATTTCACCGAATGGTGAGCAGCTTGTTGTAATGGGAACCGATGGGACACTCCGGGTAATTGATACAACGACCTCACAAGTGGTTGTCGAGGGAAATCTGGGATCTGGTACGGAGATACAAGCGATGCATCCATCAGGCAACACGCTTTATGTTAATCGCCAGGATAATTTCCATCCTGTAGATACCACAACGTTAGAGCTTTTCCCCAGCATTGGCGATTCAGCCTTCCTGCAAGCGGTTGTAAGTGAAGAGTACCTTTTTATCGATAGACTCAATACAGTTGATGTCATCAATGTTGGCGATTACAGCTTGTTAGGTACAATCGACTTGACCCAATTCGGTTGGATATGGGCGAGGACGATGGCATTTGATTCAAACGCACAAAAGCTTAGTGCAGTTGGAACGAATTACAATATCATTGAGAGTGATCTTGTAATCATCAACATTCCTACGTTAACTGTTGAGAATATTGCGCCTACTACGCGCTTCCCTATGGATGTGGCAATAAAACCTGATACCGTGGACTTAACACTTCAGGTACAAGGTGTTGATGCAACGACTGTCCAATGCTCGAATAATACAACAGGACAGGTGGTACACATTACGCCACAATCAACAGAGAACACATGGAACTGTGAGGCTCACGGCCTGCTTGTACAGCCAGGCGATCAGGTGGATATTAATGTGATCGGTACTGCACAGTAACTGCACAGTAACTGCACAGTGTAAGTAGTACCTACAGAAGCCTCACCGGCATTGCCGGCGGGGCTTTTTTATCGACCCTTCGCAGGGAATAGAGTCGGTGCCGATACCCTCAAAAGCTATCACTGCCCTGAACATAGCTACTGGAAGGTTATTGCCAGTAATAATGGGAGCGCAACAAACAGAGGAGAGATAAAAAGGCATAGAAGGTTAATCCGCTAACCGTTTGATTGAATAGTAAGGAGTGTAGCATGCGGCAGATTACGAGTTATTTTTGATATGTAGGGCAGATTAGCGAAGCGTAATCTACCGTATGGTTATCCCGGCTCACCCACCGAAATATCATCCACATCACCACCCCAATCTGATGGATAGACTCCTCTTTCCACCAAGGTATGAAAGGTTGAATAAGACCAATCACAGACCCGCTTAACATAACCATGCTTAACCGGGTTGTAATGTAAATAGTCCATATGGCGAACATAATCATTATCATCTCGAATCGTATGCTCCCAAAATAGACGCTGCCAAAGACCTCTCTCACCACTGTTACGCCGTACAGAAGATAACCACTCCGTTTTCGGTAAACCCTGCGAAAACATCCCTTTCATCAAACGAATACGCATCGAATAATCTGAATCACCATTAGGCAATGTCCACATACAATGCATATGCTCAGGAAGAATTACCCAGCCATCAATATGAAAAGGATGCTGCAATCGAATATCCTTAACAATTTTCCGCAAGTAATCGATATTTTCGACTAGAAGCGTGTTATTGCCTCTTTCAAGCAGATTGATAGTGAAGAAGTAACAACCGCCTTTCACGCGGTTACGTCGATAGTCAGGCATAGAAGGTTAATCCGTTAACCGTTTGATTGAATAGTAAGGAGTGTAGCATGCGGCAGATTACACTTCGCTAATCTGCCCTACGTTTGATCCATGTTACGTGCTTAAACAAAAAAAGCCCCGAAAATCGGGGCTTTAGTTCAAACGGTGACCAATAAAATCTATTTATCGTGGCATGTCAAACACAACGCACTACCGGTATTATCTACACGAAGAAAACTGGGAATGAACTCAATATTCGCCGCATCAGGAACACCGTGTGGGTCATGGCAAGAAGCACACTCAATCTCATATCCCTGGCCTGAGTCGTAAGCCCGGAGTTCATATTTATCTGCCCGGCCGTTGCCATCGTCAAAAAAAGCATATCTATCCGGTATCAACACATCCATTGGAAAGAAATCGACCCCTGGAGATCCTGCTGTTGCTGTTGGATACAACACCCCGACAGGGTGGTCATTTCTTAGGTCAATCGTAGTTCCCACTGGTGCTACATAATTCCCATCGGCATCAGTGCCAGCACCAATCACGAAGGGATAAAAATCAAATGGACTGCCACCCGGGTTATGGCATTCACTTGCACAACTAGCCAAATCCAAATTTTCAAAGGTATCCGCCGACCATCCTGCCAGAAAACCTGGATCTTCTATCTCGTCTTGAGATGCCCGATAATTCCCTGAACCCGGCATATTAATAATGGAATCAATTGCGGTGACACCATCGTGGCAGGATAGACAAGTCAGAGAGGCAGGCCCAGGAGCACTCGCTGTTTGATCTCCAGCCATTTGTAACGTGGTTGCGATTACATCGGTGTACAACTGATATGTCAGGCTCGGATTTACTGTTCGATTCCACAGAGGCATGCCCGCACCCGAAGTTGTATTAGCACCATGTGGGGTATGGCAATAGACACAAACTTCACCGTAATCGTTACGCCATATCCTCATTGTGGCCCGATGCGCACCCGAAAGATAGCTCATTGTCATATTGTGGCGTGTATTTTCGATACCACCAGAGGCAAGATTCGGCGCATTTGTATCAGGATCCCACTCCTCAGCAACCACTATGGAACCGAATCCCTGTGCAACCACCACTAAAGCAACCCAGCTTGCTCTCTTCATTGCCCATCTCCCAAGATAATTCATCTTAATAACCTGATGCTATAATTTTTAACCATTTGATGACACAACAATAACAAAAACCCAACCACAAATCACTAACACTTTTTTTACGGTGATAAATAACTGCTAACATCCGCACTAGATTTTTTTCGATCGCATACGGACTAGATCGGCCATTCAGGAATCAACTTTATTTCGCAACACCCCTGAAACAGTAACTCGCCTCAATATAAATTTGACCCAACTCACTCTCAAAAGGCACAAGCCACACTTGGCTCTCCGTTTTATGTTCAATGTGATAATCATGACCCGCCACCACCACCGGTAGTGAGAGCGATAACTTATTACCGCTTTCATCCAAGCTATTTTTGGCCCCACCAACCACCATATTTGCCACTTCACCGGCAAGGTCGGCGATCATCGGGTTGTTTTCATCAACCTCCATGCCTTGCAACATGCGCTGGGCTATTGCCATGATCACCGCCCTTGGAAAGATAAGTGCTACCGAAAAATGCACTTCATCACTACTCAGTGAGATAACAGCAGTGATACTGTCATCAACCAACACACTGCTATCCTGTTTTTCGTAAGAACGTCCAACCGTTGCTTTTATACCGCCCATGGAGGCCAAAACACTCAAGAAGGCGTGCTCAACTGCCTGCAAATATTGTTGATTCATCACTCAGCCCGCGTCGCTAAACCGTTATTATTTCAGCTTGAGTGGTGGTACACAACAACGTTGATCGTCAACCCACCGATTCAGCAAACAACATAACATTCTAGGAACAGCCACCCACTCCCTGCTGTGAAACACTTCACACTTTGCAATTTAGCCCGTAGAATGGTTCTATATTCCCTCAGCGCATCATAGAAGGTAAGGTAATGAATATGACAACTCAAATTGATATTTCGGAACGCCGCAGTCAGTCCTACCAGCTTATTGATGAATTGATGATGCTTCGCACTGAGATGCTGGCCCAATACAGCATGCTGGGTTCGGCGCGCCCCTTTGAAAAAAATGACGAGACCATTACTGCCATTCAAGATTTTTGCCAGGCTTTGGTGGATTACACGGCAGATGCTCACTTCAGCCTTTACCGTTTTATTTCTGAAGGGAAAGAACGCCGTGCTCAGGTGCTGGATATTGCCAACAGAGTCTACCCAAAAATCTCTGAAACAACCAGTATCATCATTACCTTCAACGATAAATATGATAACCAGAAGCATTGTGAAGAGTCACTTGGGATGCTTGAAAAAGATCTCTCCTACATTGGCGAAGTGTTGGCTGATCGCATTGAAAATGAAGATAGCTTAATAAGGGTATTGCGCTCAGAGCGAAAGTAATCTTCAAATATTGTGGCTAGCTCCTCCTATATATCTCTATTCATACCACGGGAGCGAGGGATCGCCACTTTCTCTTTACTGCTTATCACTGCATTGCTTTTTTGTGCCGGTGCCAACGCCAATATTTCAACCACCCAACATGATTACAGCAGCCAGCGCCAGCTTTTTTTAGAGGCTGAAAGTTTGTTGCACAATAACAAACGCCAGCAATTCCGGCAGCATCTAAGCCAGCTTAACAGCTACCCCTTACTGCCCTACCTCATCTACGCTGATTATAAAACCCGTTTGGGCTATCTATCACCGCAACAAATTGATTCATTCAACCAGCGTTTTGGTGAGACACCCATTGCCAAACGGCTCAACAATCAGTGGCTCGTCCACCTCGCTGAAAACCGACACTGGCAGATGTTTCTCAAACATTACCCAGGCAGTGGTGGTGCAAAACTGGATTGCTACGCGGTGCGTGCGCTTTATCACTCGGGTAAAAAAGAACAGGCACTATCAAAAGTTAAATCGCTTTGGTTGGTTGGAAAATCACAACCCAAGGCGTGTGACTCGCTCTTCCGTACTTGGCAGGAGTCCAGCCACTTCAATTCAGAACTAGCCTGGCAGCGCTTTCAACTGGCAATGGAGAGGGGGAAATATCGTCTTGCGCGTTATTTGATTCGCTTAACCGAGGGCAAACAGAAACAACTTGCAGAACAGTGGTACCAGCTACGCAGTCAGCCCGAGAAGATCAACCGCCTCAACTTAACCCGACAGCCAGCAGAGTTGGCTCAAAAAATTGTTCAATTTGGCGTCAGGCGCCTGGCTCGTTACAACGCCGCCCAGGCTTGGACAAGCTGGGACAAACTATCAAAAAAACACGACTTTAACGCTAAAGCAGTGATTGCAATCGAGCGTAACCTAGCACTAGCCAGCCTGTTGCAAAAAGAGGCACTTGATCGCCCAGAGCTAACACAGATAATCAGCAACCCCAGCAATAGCGACCTCCAGGAGCAACGCATACGTGCGGCCATCGCCGTGGGCGATTGGCAAGCGATGCAGCAATGGCTACTGCGCCTTAGCCCACAGATGCAAGCAACGCCCAAATGGGAGTATTGGTCAATACGTGCGACCGAGGAGCTGAATACAGAACAAAGTGAAGTGATACTCTCACGCTATGCCGAACTGGCCCAACAGCGCCACTACTACGGCTTTTTGGCTGCCGATAAAACCGGTGCGGACTATCAACTCAATCATCAAAAAATAAGCGTAATGAGCGCACAAGTTACCACGTTACAAACCATTCCAGCCTTTGTACGGGCCAGGGAGTTATTTCTATTAAATCGTGCGGTTGATGCACGCCGTGAGTGGCGTCAAGCAACACGGCGAATGAATACCCAGCAGTTAGCTCAAGCAGCAAGGCTAGCCGCTGAATGGGGCTGGCACGACCGCGCTATACACACCGTTGCACAAACACCCTATCGGGATGATCTTGAACTACGGTTTCCGCTCCCCCATCAGCGACATGTTATTAATGAAGCCGAGCGACATCAAATTGACCCCGCGTGGGTGATGGCGGTTATCCGGCAAGAGAGCGCCTTTATGCCGGATGCACGCTCCAGCCAGGGCGCGTTGGGTTTAATGCAGATAATGCCACGCACTGGTCGCGAAATCGGACGGCTGCTCAAAAGCCCGCTGCACAATACTGCCAACCTGTTACAGAGTGATCTCAATATTAAATTTGGTGCCGCCTATTTGAGACGCAACCTCAATCGACTGCAAAACAATCTGGTATCCGCAACAGCAGCCTACAACGCGGGTTATGGCAATGTACGCAAGTGGCTACCCAAAGAAGAGGGAATGGCAGCAGATCGCTGGGTAGAGACCATTCGTTTTAACGAAACTCGCAACTATGTGCAAAACATAATGGCTTACGCGGCCATTTATGACCAACGCCTTAATCGCCCAACCATTCGCTTAAGTGAGCGGATGCCAGCGATTCAGCCAAAAAAACAGCAGTGAGTTGTCACCACTTAAAACCGGCTGAAGCCTCGACCTCCCAAACAAGGGAGGTCGAGGCTTCAGCCGGATTACGGTGTTTTATTTTCAAATTACAGCTTGGCGAATACTCTCTCAGCGGCATCCAGAGTCGCCTGAATTTCCACCTCAGTATGGGCTGACGAGACAAAACCTGTTTCATAAGCAGACGGTGCCAGGTAGACCCCTTCATTGAGCATTTCATGGTAGAACAACTGAAAGCGTTGCAGGTTACACTGGGTCACCTGGTAGAAGCTGCTCACTTGCGGCTCATCAGAGAAGAAGAAGCCAAACATACCACCGACCTGATTGGTGGTCAGTGGAATACCCGCTGCCTTGGCACGCGCTTTCAGGCCATCCATCAACATCGCCGCTTTTTGCGACAGGTTGTCATGAAAACCGGCCTGCATCAAAATATCCATCGAGGCCAGCCCTGCCGCCATCGACACCGGGTTACCCGAGAGGGTACCAGCCTGATATACCGGGCCTAACGGTGCAATCTGTTCCATCACTTCACGCTTGCCACCAAACGCACCAACCGGCAAACCACCACCAATTACTTTACCCAGCGTGGTCAGGTCAGGTTTAACCCCGTAATGCGCCTGCGCACCACCAAGGGCGACGCGAAAACCGGTCATCACCTCATCGAAGATCAATACGGCCTCATACTCGTCACACACCTCTCGCAACCCTTCTAGGAAACCCGGAACCGGCGGAATGCAGTTCATATTGCCCGCTACCGGTTCGACAATAATACAGGCGATTTGACCGCCCACTTTGGCAAAAGCGGCTTTAACCGACTCGATATCGTTATAGGTCAGAGTGATAGTGTGCTCAGCCAGCGCAGCAGGTACGCCCGGCGAGGTCGGCACCCCCAGTGTCAAGGCGCCGGATCCGGCTTTTACCAGTAACGAATCAGAGTGACCGTGGTAGCACCCTTCAAACTTCACAATCTTATCGCGGCCAGTGTAGCCGCGGGCCAGACGAATCGCACTCATGGTCGCCTCGGTACCGGATGAGACCATACGCACCATCTCACAGGAAGGCACCAGTTCACAGACCCGGTCGGCCATTGTGGTTTCAATCTGAGTGGGCGCACCAAAGCCTAGGCCATTCACCACAACCTCTTGTACCGCTTTGATCACTTTGGGGTGTGCATGACCCACAATCATCGGCCCCCAGGAGCCAACATAGTCGATATATCGTTTATCATCGACGTCGACAACATAGGCACCCTCACCTTTCTTAAAGAAGATGGGATCGCCACCCACCCCTTTAAAGGCACGAACCGGGGAGTTAACACCACCGGGAATATGCTGTTGGGCTGCCTGAAACAAGTCGTGTGATTGAGTCATTACTTTATCCTTCTCTCTCGTTATTCTGAAAAAAGCTGTCTGTAGTCTTGTGCGGCAGTCTGGATATTCGACTGGGCGAACACCCCATGCACCACTGCCAGCATATCAGCGCCTGCCGCTACCAGTGCACCCCCATTTTGCGGGGTGATGCCGCCAATCGCCACTATCGGTAACTGAATTCTTTTTCTGGCCTGATCCAGCAACGCCCTGTCAGCGGGCGATGCCTGCGGCTTGGTATGGGAGCTGAAAAAACGCCCGAAGGCGACATAGTCTGCACCCGCCTCCTGTGCCTGTTCGGCCAAGTGCAGTTGATTGTAACAGGAGAGGCCGATAATCGCCTGCTCACCCAGCAGCGCACGGGCTTCTGCCAGAGAGAGATCATCCTGCCCCAGATGCACCCCATCGGCACCCACCTCTACTGCCAGCGCAATGTCATCATTAATCAACAGGGGAACCTGCTGTTCGCGACACAGTTGCAACAACCTCTTCGACTGGCGTAACCGTTTTTGTTGATCGGTTGATTTATCACGGTACTGCACTAGGCGGGCACCGCCTTTGATCGCAGCAGCCACTCCCTGTAACAGCAGTTCATCACTGTGCAATAACGGGCTATCCGTAATGACATACAGTCCCCGCAGCTGATTACTCCGTGGGCTTCGAGTCACTCTCATCCTCACCACGAGCCCAGAAGAGGCGATTTGGCATATACTGCCCCATCCCCAGTCGATAACCATTTTTTAACGATTGCCAGGTGAAATCCTGTGCATCATGAATCGCTTCAAACGGCTCGACACCGTGGGCTAACATACCAGCAATCGCTGAGGCCAGAGTACAACCTGAACCGTGGTAACTCTCGGCCAGTCGCCCCCAGCTGAACTTCTCCATCAAGCGGTTATTACCGTAGAGCGTATTGACCACTTCGGGCGTTGTCTCATGGGTGCCGGTCAGCAGTACATATTCACAGCCCATATCAAGCAGCTCATGTGCACAAGCATCCAGTGTATCGGCCTCATGGGCAAGGTGGCGCGCTTCGAGACTGTTCGGGGTTAACACCGTGGTCAACGGAAAGAGCAGCTCAACCATTGCCTCAACCAGATCTTCATCCGCTATCTGCGTACCACCACCGGCCCGTAAGATGGGATCAAGCACCACCGGAATGCCGGGGTAGTCCATCAAAATAGAGTGAATCGCAACCGCAGCCTCTTCGCTGCCGATCATACCAATTTTAAAACAGCTCACCGGCATATCTTCCAGCACCGCACGCGCCTGCTCGATCAGCAGATCCATCTCGACCGCATCAAAGCGGCTCATATTGACGGAGTCCTGTACCGTTAACGCGGTAATCACTGGGGCACAATGGCACCCCATGCTGGCCAAGGTTTCAATATCAGCGACGATACCGGCACCACCGGTTGGATCGTTGCCGGAAAAAGAGAGGACAATCGGTACATCGGGCATCTCATCCATTATTCTACAATCCTCATCATCACATTCCTGGCTTCACAACAACCAGGATAACAATAGCAACCAGCGTCAAAACCGGCACTTCGTTAAACCAACGGTAAAATTTGTGGCTGTGGTTGTTGTTACCGGCTGCAAACACCTTCACATAATGGCCACAAACAAAGTGGTAAATAACCAGCAACAGGCACAAAAAAAGTTTCGCATGCAGCCACCAGTAATCGGCGTAGGCAGCCCAGGCGTAATCCCATAACATCCAGCCACCCAGCGCAATGGTGAGCACCATCCACGGTGTGACAAAATAATAGAGTTTGCGCTCCATGATTTTGAAGTTTTCATGACTCCCCTTGTCGTCACTCATGGCGTGATAGACAAAAAGACGCGGCAGATAGAAGAGCCCCGCGAACCACGAGGTCATAAAAATAATATGTAACGCCTTCTCCCACATTGTGCGGCCTACTCCCAGCAGAAAAATAATTTCGCGCAACTATAGCACATAATTGGTGCTCGCTTTGCTCACGTACAACACGCTGGAATGAATCCAGGGTTAACAACATCCGACGTAATGACTCAGCGTGTTTAGATTGTTCTTCACCGAGGCATTTTCGCACGGAAAGAGGGGCATATAGGGCATATGTGACCGATTGAGTACGAAAATAACGAAGAGTTTAGGCAAAAAACGAATACGCTGAGTAGTTACTATCTGGCAATCAAGATAGACTCCCCCTATGGAATTTATTGATGGCAATAACGCCTTGTGGGGGCTGTTTATCAGCTCACTGCTCTCCTCAACACTGCTGCCGGGTGGCTCCGAAGTACTGCTGGGTTATCTAGTCAATCAAGGTCAACATAACCCGTGGTTGCTACTCTTCATTGCCACCGCAGGAAATACTCTGGGTGCTTTTATTACCTTGACCATGGGTATTATGCTGGCGGTTGGATTGCTAAAAAACCGCCCATTGACACCGCGACAGCAAAAAGCAGTCACGCAGTTACAGCGCTGGGGCAGCCCGTTACTGCTATTGTCATGGCTACCGGTGGTGGGTGATATTTTGTGTTTAATGGCCGGTGTATTGCGACTCCCCGTTGTCATGGCAATGTTGTTCATCACCATCGGCAAGGGGTTGCGTTACTACGGGGTTGTTCTGATCAGCGGGTAACTACTCAGCGGATAATAAACGAGGCAGGCACCCGACTCAACCCACCCGAGAGCACACTGGCAATAAAACCATTTTGCTTCAGGAGGAAGGCCGCTGCGGAACTGCGACGGCCGGTACTACAGTAGCAGAGGTAGTGTTTCGACTTGTCGAGGTCATTTACCTTCTGCCGCAACTCAAATAATGGGATGTCCACTGCCTGCGGTAGATGCCCCTGTTTGAACTCTGAGGCCACCCGCACATCCAGGAAAACACCATCGTCACCCAGTGTGGATAACGCCTCATTCAGCCCGATCCAGTCGACCATCGGCTCACGTAGCAGCGCGATAAAATCTTTCTTATCCAGACGACGCAACGCACCGTCGGTTAGCATGGTGATAGAGGCGTTACGCGGATTATCCGAAATCAGCGCCTCCTCACCAAAGGTTGTCCCTTCACCCAGCGTCGCCAGTGCAACCTCCGGGCCGCCCGACTCCGTCTGGCGAGTCACCTCTGCTTCACCCCGATCCAGCAACCAGTAGTAATCCCCTGGGTCGCCCTGGCGAATAATCACATCCCCCGCCTTGGCCTCGATATATTCCAGACACTCAAACAGTTTTTCAATATTGGCTGGGGGCAGGCTTTCAAAGGTAGTAGATTGTGTCATCTGTGCGGTGGCAGTTCCTCCGGAACTGGGTGCGGCACGCTCACCATCTTCATTGGGCAGTGCTAATTGATCCCATGCCAGCAGCCGATCAAACGATTCAACATCAATACGAATAATTTCTGCACTGCTCTCCGCAACCGCACTCATCTGACGAGGACTATGATTGGCAATCGGATTCCAGGACTCCGGCATGCCGGCTCGAATGTAGTGGGGTTCAGGTTCAAAACTTGACTGTAGGCGAATCTCACCATCAATGACGTAGACCATTTTTTGATCATCATCACCCTCACTAAAAATAACACTACCTGCGGACAATATTTCGATCGGTGTTCGGCTGGCTAACGCTTTGATGCAATCATGAGAAAGCGAAGAGATCGGTTCTAACCCCAGCAGGGTTTCCAGATCAATAAAGCTCAACGGGTCATTCATAGTCGTATTCGTCATAGTTTCTCAGGGAGGCATCGGTACCATTTACAATGGTATTGGCAGAATAACCTTACACATTAACCCGTGTAAAGAGAGGCAGATTCAACCCTGAAGTGCATAACCACCTAAGCCGCTATTGCAGCCATATGTTTCGTCATTAAATCTGCAGGTGTTTTATAGCCAAGTTTCTTTCTTGGGCGGTCATTGAGATTGATAATAACTGCCGCGACTTCAT